>SLOS01000415.1 GCA_007132365.1 Bacteroidales bacterium
ACTGGTCAATTGCAGCCTTTGCAGCATCGGCGGCAAGCTGCCACCTGTTGGGATCATAATTACCATAACATATCAGGTTATTATCAGCCGGATCATCCATGCTGAGAACGGGTGTGGCGGTGTTGAAAAGCGGGCTGGCAGCATATAACAGCGCCCTTGATTTTACCATCATGGCTGCGGTCTTCGTGGCCCTGCCCCTCATAGCTGAAGGGTAGGAGTCGGGAAGAAGTTCTATGGCTGCATTTAAATCCGATACAACCTGATTAACCATTTCCTCAAAGGTGTTTCGTGGTATTTCGAGGTCATCGATAAGTGATAGCCGGTCAGTGACAATCGGCATCCCGCCATATCTTTTCAACATCTCAAAATAATTCAGTCCCCTGAGAAAATAAGCCTCACCTTTTACCTGGTCAAGATAGTCCCTGTCAACATCTTCTACATCATCTATGCGCCCCAGAATAGTGTTAAACTTTCTAATGGCACGGTAACGGATTGCCCACCTGCGGTCAATGTGATTTTCAACATTATCAGAATTTACCAGGCCCCGGACCCAATTCATTCCATTGACCCACATGGATCTAGGCAAAGCCTTATCTGACATGATATCTGTATTGCTCCAATGGCTGCCTGTCAGGTTCAGATCATGGATCGGAAGATTGGCATGCAGGCCAATCCTGTAACAGGCCAGGATGAAAGTCTCGATCTGGGATTGTGATGAAAAGATGGTGTCTTCTGTTACATCCACTCCAGGCGGCTTTTCAAGAAACTCCCCGAACATGTCCTCACAGGAGGACAGGGATAGTGTTACAATAACTATACTTAGAGTTATTTTTATTAAACCAATTATATTTTTCATGCCTTATTGTTATAATTAGAATTGAACATTTAGCCCAAAGTTTATCCTTCTTGTAACCGGGTATGGGGCTATATTTGTAGTATAACCGGCCGTTGATTCCGGATCAAGGCCGGGAAGAAGGTTGTGCCATGTGTATAGATTACTGGCATTTATATAAAACCTCGCGGACTGAAGTCCGAATGACTGTCTGAGGTTTTCAGGAAGAGTGAACCCTATCTCAGCATTTTTAAGGCGTAAATAGCTTGCATCAACAATTTTCTTGGTAGAGTTCTGGTAGTTGTGCGTCTGGCCTCCATCCTCGGTAGGACGCGGAAACCGGATGGGAAGCCCTTGCTCATAGCGCTCATGGCTCCAGCTCTCAACCATATAGTCAGCTCCACCTCTTTCCTGGTAAAAAGGCATGTAAATTGTGTGGGTAAAGTAATTTACCGATACATTACCAGAGCCCTGGAACAGAACGGAAAAATCAATTACACCAATGCTGCCTCCAACAGAAAAGCCATAAATGATCTCAGGAAAGGTCGGGTGACCAATGGGGATCATATCATCTGCATCAATTCGCCCGTCTCCGTTTATATCAGCATATCGGATGTCACCGGGCTGAATTCTGTCACCGTTCCAGTTACTTACCGGCCGGTTGGCATCATTGACCTCTTCCCAGGTATTATAGTAGCCGTCAGCAATTAAACCAAACATCTGACCCAGTCTCTGCCCGGTCCTGTATTGATAGGTAAAGGGCCTTTCAATCTCGTCCTGGAACAGGATCTTGTTGCGGGCAAAGGTGTAATTGCCCCGTACCCAGAAATTGAGACTGCCAACCCTGTCAAAATAAACAAGATCTCCCTCGTAGCCCCAGTTTTCCATTTCACCCATGTTAAACAAGGGCAACTGGGCGGCAATCAAAAAAGGATCGGTGCTCCTTCTGGCAAGTATATTATCACGGTGTTCATAAAAATAATCGCCGGTAAGCCTCAGCTTATCGCGGAAAAAATTTATTTCAACACCAATATTCGACTTTTTGGCACGCTCCCATGTCAGAAACTCATTGCCAAGAGTTCCTTCCCATGAAGTCTGATAGTTTTCCATAGTCGACCCATATTCTCCAAGCCGGTAGGTATGTCTGTGCCTAGCGTCAACAGTAGTAGTATAGCCATAGGCAGAAGGCCTGTACATGAACCTTTCTCCACCAACTTTGTCGTTCCCGACCTCTCCATAGGAACCCCTTACCTTTAACAGGGAAAGAAAATCTCCCTGGGGAAAGAATGCCTCCTCCGACAATACCCAGCCAAGGGAATAAGCCGGGAAAATACCGAAACGCCTGCCCTCGGCAAAGTTTTCAGTGCCATTGTAACCAACATTGAATTCAGCCAGGTACCTGCCGTCAAAATCATATGTGATCCTTCCAACAAGCCCCTGGTAAGCATTGGGAACAAGGAATGCCAGAGCAGGGGAGTGGAATTTACTGTGATTGTAAAGAATAAGGCCCGTTGTATTGTGCCTTCCAAAGCTCCGGTTATAATTAAAACCGGCTTCCAGGTAGTCTTTACGGTTTTTACCCGCTCCCTCACCAAATATATAAGGACTGAGTTGTGACTGGGGCACAAATAAAATTTCGCCATCTTCATCCCTTATGGCCTCATAAGCCACAAAATCCCAGTTGTTATAACGCCTGTTATAGCTGTGGAAATTATTGTATGAAACAGTGACATGACTTGAAAGCCCTTCTGTTATAAAATCAAGCTTATAATTGGCACGAAGCGAGGAATTAAGATAATTTCGATACTCCTGACGGGAGCCACCGGCCATAAGCTGGCGAAGTGGGCCTGAGCCTGATGATCCGGTTGCAGTTGGCGGAGTAAGGGTTATATATTTTCCGTCCACGATCCCGGGCGAAGATGTGGGATTAGCTTGAAATGCATGGTGGAACATATGATCGACAGTACGTTGATCGCCATATCCGTTGCGGTTCTCCATCTGACCGGAAATATTGATGCTGGCTGTAAAACGCTCAGAAATGCTAAAATCAAAATTGGTCCGGATATTATATCTTTTGTATCGCAGTTGTGCATCATAATCCTCAATCTGGTCGGTGTGATTAAAGAGGCCATTCTGCCCGAAATAACCCAGCGATGCGAAGTACCTGACAAGAGGGGTACCTCCGCTTATATTCAGGTTATGTTGCGTCTGAGTATTAGTCCTTCCAAACATCTCCGGGAACCAGTCAACATCGGGATAGAAGATCGGGTCTTCACCGGTTTGATATTTCCTTATCGCCTCATCAGAAAAACGGGGTGTATACGATCCCGTAATATACCCATCATACTTCCTGGCCTGGTTAAACATGCGGGCATAGTCATAAGAGCTCATGCTACGTCTTATCTCTGTGAGCCGGGTGGCTGCAACCTGTGAGGTATAGTTGAACCTTGGCCTTCCTTCCCTTCCCCTGCGGGTGGTAATGATCAAAACCCCGTTGGCGCCCCTTACACCGTATACAGCCGTCGCCGAGGCGTCCTTGAGAATTGTTATGCTCTCTATCTCGTTGGGGTCAAGATTGTCATAATTTTCAGTCTCTATGCCATCAACAAGGATCAGGGGACTGACGTCGCCAGTGAAAGTTCCGG
>SLOS01000170.1 GCA_007132365.1 Bacteroidales bacterium
CCAGTGGAACAAGGACCACATATCCTACCTCACTGGCAGTATTGGATAAAATACCAGCAAAAACAATAGCAAAAGTAAGCAGCTGTCTTGGTGCTGAAAGTACAAGCTTGCGGAGGGCCGTCGACATAAATCCGCTGGACTCCATAACCCCGATTCCCAAAAGGGCAACCAGAACGGTCCCCAATGGAGCAAAGGAGGTAAAGTTAACAACCATATTTGTCAGGATCATATGCAGCCCGCTCACCGACAGCAGGCTGTAAGGTTCTATCTCTTCATGGGTTCCCGGGTGTATGACAGAAATATTAAAGAGACCTGCAATACCGGACAATAAAATGGTGCCACCGGCAAATATAGCGAACAGAGTTGCAGGATGCGGAAGTTTATTGCCAACTCTCTCTATGGCTCCTAGCATTCTGGCTATAAATCCCGGATCTGCTTTTTGGCTGGATGTCATAATAATTAATCTGATTAATAATCAAACCGGGTATTGATTCCCGCAGCTGAATTGATCTCAATAAAAATTGATGCAATTTTAGTATTTATTACTAACTATACCAATTAAAATACGATGATCTGATATAATTTAGAGGGGTTAAACCGATATATACCCGTCCGGACTGATTGAAAAAAATAGTAATTTTACGGTCATGAATCCCAATGATACCGGGTATCACAAAAATGCATGAATAAAGCATGAAGATTCTCAAAACAGATCAGATAAGAGAAGCAGATGCATATACAATAAAGAATGAACCCGTCTCCTCAGTCGATCTTATGGAGAGGGCTGCCAGGGCACTTGCCGGCTGGTTTACAGATAACTTTTCCAGTAAGATAAACCTTAAGATCTTTGCGGGACCGGGCAACAACGGCGGAGACGGACTGGCACTGGGGCGACTGCTAACTGAAAAAGGATTCAGGCCGCTGATATACCTTTTGACATCAAGATCAGGATATTCGTCCGATACATCCGTCAACCTTGAGCGACTCAGAGCAATGAATATCGAACCCATCGTTATCGCCTCCGCGGATGATTTCCCTCAGGCCAACCCTGATGATATTATTGTTGACGCCCTTTTTGGAACCGGCCTGAACAGGCCGCTGACCGGAATGCCGGCAGAACTTATCAACCATTTGAATAATTCCGGCGCGAAAATAGTTGCAGTTGACATACCCTCCGGTCTTTTTGGCGACGATAACAGAAATAATCCGGGCAAAAGCATAATTAAGGCTGATCATACCCTGTCATTCCAGTTTCCCAAACTGGCTTTCATGTTTGCCGAAAACGACAAATATACAGGCAGGTGGGAGGTGCTTCCCATCGGGCTGCATAAGGAATTCACCGACGGGTTGAATACCCCGTGGCACTTCACGGACAAGGATCTGGTAAGGCCAATGCTAAAAAAAAGAAGCAGGTTTGCACATAAGGGTAATTTCGGCCACTGCCTGCTTATTTCCGGCAGTTACGGTAAGATGGGTGCGGCTGTACTGGCAGCTGCCTCCTGTCTCCGCTCCGGAGCAGGACTGGTTACCGTTCATGTGCCCGTTAAGGGCTGTGAAACAGTGCAGGCCTCCATACCAGAGGCAATGGTAAGTATTGATGAATCGGATATCTGTTTTACATCTGTCCCCAACCTGGATCAATATGATGCAATTGCTGCCGGGCCTGCTACAGGCATCCGTCCTCCCAGTGAGAAAGCCATTCATGATTTGCTCAGGTCGGTCAGGGTACCACTTGTACTTGATGCTGATGCATTAAATATTATTTCCATGAACAAGGAGTGGACCGGACTGATTCCGCAAAATTCTATTCTTACTCCTCATCCCGGAGAGTTTGACCGTCTTTCAGTACAACATAAAAACAGCCATGACCGTTTAATCAGCCAGATGGAAATGGCTAAACAATATAAACTTGTTATTGTACTGAAAGGGGCCTGCACATCTGTTGCCACCCCGGAAGGATTTTGCTTTTTCAACGGAAGCGGAAATCCCGGTATGGCAACGGCAGGATCCGGAGATGTATTAACAGGAATTCTTTTATCTTTGCTGGGCCAGGGGTACAAACCTGCTGATGCTGCAATTGCAGGAACCTATATACACGGATTGGCCGGAGATATTGCAAGTTCGGCATACTCCGGTGAAGCGATGATAGCAGGAGATATTACCATCAGCCTTGGCAAGGCTTTTAAACAATTAAACCCGTAGATTATGCGATACATTTTTGCCGTTTTACTTATTCTGGCAGGCCTCACATGGGGTTGTGCCGGATCCAGGGGAATCGAGCACAGGACCTCTGCAACTCATGTTTCAGAAACTTCCCACCCCGAAAAATATACACTGGCTTACTCACTGCCAAAAACCACACTGAAGGTATCTGTTGAAGCTTCTCAGATCATTACAAGGAGAGGACCCTATTATCAATACGCTGAAAGATATCTCGGCATCTCAGATGTGCCGGGCCGGGATGATACCGAATGGAGGATTTCCAATGTTTCTATAGACAGCTATCAGGAAGCCGATCCTGACCACTATTATATCCTGGCAACCAATGACAGGCACGTGACAAATTTCTTCAGGCTGGATGCTGAAGGATTCATTCTCCCTGTTAATCAGCGGCAGTTGCCTGAGCTTGCCGGCAGCATAATTCCGGGTAGAGCAGACATCAAAGATCCGCTTTTCACAGATCTTTCAATTCACCCCAGGGTGGTGGAGGAAACCCGCACTGTAATGCGCGTGGTAAGGCAGGATACAGCCTTTGTCAATGTTCCCGTGCTCCAGAGACAATCAGTTACCAAAAGCCTTGAAGCCAAAGCCGCAGAGGTTGCTGACCTGATATTTGAATTAAGAAGTAACAGGTTTAAACTACTTTCGGGAGACCTTGATCTGTTTCCTGATGGTAAAGCACTGGATGTAATTGTCAACGAATTTGCCCGGCTTGAAAAAGAATACCTGAGCCTGTTCACGGGTAAAGTATTTGAGATCCAGCATGAATTCAGTTTTGAATATACACCTGGTAAAAATGTAATGGAGAACGGTACTGAATATACCATTCTTTTCCGGTTTTCAGATTCTGAAGGCATACTGCCACCAAATGATGTAAGCGGAAGGCCAATCTCTCTTGAACTGCGGAATGAAATGAAGACAAACAGGCTGGAGAGGATATCAATGGCACCGGCATCAGGCCGGACAGATCCCGGCACACTGTTCTACAGGATACCCGACGTTGCCGGGGTGCAGCTGAAAGACGAAAACAGGACAATATCTTCAAGACGCGTCATGGTAAACCAGTACGGTAAAGTGGTCAGACTGCCGGCGGACTTTCTGTGGGAATAGAATACCTGTTTAAAAGCTCCCGGTGAAACCAGCCTGGTACTCCTCCCATGACAGGGTAAGATAATGATCTTCTGCAAAATAGCGAAGTATTGGCTCAATACGTTCAGGTGTCATGAACCCGGGAACCGAGGTCAGAAGCTCAAG
>SLOS01000110.1 GCA_007132365.1 Bacteroidales bacterium
AGAATGATCTGCTTGAATTCAGCAAGCTCCTCATCCGAAAACCTTGTCTTCTCCATCTCTGTCATAGCGTAAAATTTTTATAAAAATAGTAATAATTTTTCAATTCAGATCACGTTTCTGTCAGCCCAGCCTCTCTATTTTTATCAGTGTTTCAACCCCGTCATCAATCTCCACGGCCCTGGCATTGTTGCTGCTTATTTCGTTCACCAGTTCAATGCTTGAGGCCAGGGTCTGCGATCCTATATAGTTCCTGTGCTTCTCCACCGCTTCATTCAGTGCCCCGTGCTGTCTGATGCTGATCTTTATCTTGTCGGTCACGTCAAAACCACTCTCTTTCCTCAGGTTCTGTATCCGGTTGATAAACTCACGTGCTATACCCTCTTCCTTCAGTTCCTTGCTGATGGTGATGTCAAGTGCTACGGTGAGGTTTCCCTCGTTTGCCACAAGCCATCCCGGTATATCTTCCGAAATAATCTCCACATCATCGGTCTGCAAGCTTATTGTTTTTCCTTCTATTACGATTTCCCGGCTGCCGGTAAGCTCCAGGTCGCTTATATCTTCCTGAGTAAAACTGTTTATTTCGGCAGATATTGCTTTCATCAGCTTACCATATCTGGGGCCCAGTTTTTTAAAGTCAGGCCTGATCCTTTTGACCAGTATGCCTGATGTATCGGAGATAAACTCAATCTCCCTGATGTTGGTCTCCGACAGTATCAGGTTCTTCACCCCCTCAATCTGCTTCATCATGGTGTTTCCCGTTGCCGGGATCATTATCCTGCCCAGCGGCTGGCGCACCTTGATATTAACCTTGCGCCGGAGTCCCAGAACCATGGAAGAGATCCTCTGTGCCAGCTCCATCCTCTCTTCGAGGTCCGGGTCAATGCCTGCCGGATCAAAGGTGCAGAACCCGGTCAGGTGAACAGATACTGCCTCCTCTTTCCCGGTCACCCCGTTCAGGTCCCTGTAAAGCTTGTCGGTGTAAAAGGGGGCGATGGGGGAGGCCAGTATGGCCACCTTCTCCAGGCATTCATAGAGAGTCTGGTAGGCAGCCAGCTTATCTGGGGATGGCTCGCCTCCCCAGTAGCGTTTCCGGTTAAGCCGCACGTACCAGTTGCTCAGGTGTTCGGTAACAAACTCCTGAATTGCCCTGCCGGCCCTGGTGGGCTCGTAGTTTTCATATGCTTCGCCAGCATCCCTCACCAGGGAGTTGAGCAGCGAAATGATCCACCGGTCTATCTCCGGGCGCTCTATCAGCGGCACCTCCTCCTCGCGGCCGGTGAAGCCGTCTATATTGGCATAGAGGGCAAAGAATGAGTATGTATTGTAGAGGGTGCCGAAAAATTTCCTTCTCACCTCTTCCACCCCTGCCTCGTCGAACCGCAGGTTATCCCATGGCTGAGAGTTGGTCATCATGTACCATCGCAGCGGGTCGGAACCGAACCGGCGTATTATGTCAAAGGGGTCTGCGGCGTTGCCCAGTCTTTTAGACATCTTGTTGCCATTCTTATCCAGTACCAGTCCGTTTGAAATAATATTTTTGAATGCCACAGAGTCGAACAGCAGTCCCGCGATAGCATGCAGCGTATAGAACCATCCCCGTGTCTGGTCCACCCCTTCCGCAATGAAGTCCGCCGGATAATTATTCTCAAACCACTCCCTGTTGTTGAATGGGTAGTGCATTTGTGCGTAGGGCATTGCACCCGAGTCGAACCACACATCTATCAGATCGGCCTCGCGCACCATCTTTTTGCCGCTTTCGCTTACCAGCACAATATCGTCTACAAACGGCCTGTGCAGGTCAAACAGGTTATAGTTACGGTCAGAAAAATCATCCTCCCTGAAATCCTTCAGCGGGTTTTCCTTCATAAAGCCCGCAGCGACCGATTTTTCAATCTCATCGCGAAGCCTGGCCACCGATCCTATACATATCATCTCTCCTCCATCTTCGGTCGCCCATACCGGCAGGGGCGTACCCCAGTACCTTGACCGCGACAGGTTCCAGTCCACGACATTCTCCAGCCACTTCCCGAACCTGCCTGTACCCGTTGAGGGCGGTTTCCAGTTGATGGTATTGTTAAGCTCAATCAGCCGGTCCTTAAGCGCGGTGGTGCGTATGAACCACGAGTCGAGCGGGTAGTAGAGCACCGGCTTGTCAGTTCGCCAGCAATGGGGGTAGGAGTGGACGTATTTCTCAATTTTGAAGGCCCTGTTCTCATTTTTCAGGTGAACGGCGATCTCCACATCGGTAGTCTCCGCCCCTTCGGGGATCGACTCGTCATATTCGTTTTTCACGTACTTGCCCGCCAGCCATCCCGCCTCATCGACAAACTTCCCTTTCCTGTCCACCAGCGTCAGCGCGCCTATCCCGTATTCCCTGGCAATGCGGAAGTCGTCCGCCCCGAAAGAAGGCGCAATATGCACTATCCCCGTACCTTCTTCAGTAGTCACGAAGTCCCCGACCAGCACCAGAAAAGCATCCCCTTCGGAAGGCTGCTGCAGTGGCAGGAGCTGCTCATACCTGACACCCTGAAACTCAGAACCCTTATGTTCGCCCATAAATTTCCAGGGTATTACCTTATCACCATGCTTATACCCTTCCAGCGGCAGGTTGCCACCTGCTTCCGGGAAGTAGGTGCCGACAAGCCGGGTTGCCAGTATCACCGTTACCGGTTTCCCGGTATAGGGATTGAAGGTTGATATCCTGCTGTAATCTATATCGCCGCCCACGGCCAGCGCCGTGTTGCTGGGCAGGGTCCACGGTGTGGTTGTCCATGCCAGGAAGAACACTTCCGCGAAAGCGTCATTAAAAAGGAATTCCGATTTATCATCGCGCTGCACCCTGAACTGGGCCACCACGGTAGTATCCTTTATGTCTTTGTAGCACCCCGGCTGGTTCAGCTCATGAGTGCTGAGACCCGTACCCGCCGCCGGCGAAAAGGGCTGTATCGAATACCCCTTGTAAAGGAGTCCCCGCTCAAACAACTCACTGAGCAGGTACCAGAGGGTTTCCACATAACGGTTATCGTATGTGATATATGGATTGTCCATATCGACCCAGTACCCCATGATACGGGTAAGCTCCTCCCACTTGTCGGTGTATTTCATCACCTCCTTCTTGCAGGCGTTGTTGAAGTCCTCTATCGAGATGGACTTTCCGATATCCTCCTTGGTGATTCCCAGGGTCTTCTCAACGCTCAGCTCCACCGGCAGTCCGTGCGTATCCCAGCCCGCCTTGCGTTCAACCCTGAAGCCCCGGAGAGTTTTGTAACGGCAGAAAATATCCTTTATGGTCCGCGAAATAACATGGTGAATTCCCGGTATGCCGTTGGCAGATGGGGGGCCCTCGTAAAAGACAAAGGGAGTGTTGCCCTCACGCGAGCTGACGCTCAGCTGAAAGGTTTTTTCCCTCTCCCACAGCTTTAGAATCTCGTTGTTGATTTTAGAAAGGTCAAACTCTTTGTATTCAGGAAACTTGCTACTCATTTTATTACCTGCTCTGCATGATTTTATTAAAAAGTCCACAAAGATAGAAAAAAACCGGGAATAAAAACGTCCGGCATTCCCATTTATTAGTTGAACTCAATTTGAACCTGAACTGATATTAAACAGCAGAATATCTGATATTAACTTACAGGGTTCTGCTCCGGATTTGTTACATTACCCTTCATCAGCGTGAAGGTGAAGATGGTGCCCTCACCCTCCCTGCTTCTGACATTAATATTCTGGTTATGTGCCTCCATCACGTGCTTCACAATTGCCAGTCCGAGACCTGTGCCACCCTTGTTCCGTGACCTGCTCTTGTCAACTCGGTAGAAACGCTCGAATATGCGTGGCAGGTCCTCGTTGGGTATCCCCAGTCCGTTGTCCGATACCTCCACCATTATCCTGTCCTCCATATCGATAAAGTCAACTGAGGTGCAGCCGTTTTCAGATCCGTAATTGATGGAGTTTACCACAAGGTTAATCATAGCCTCCTGTATCCGCAGCCTGTCCGCGAGCACCATTAAGGGCCCGTTCTGCGGGGTTTTAAACTTAAGGGTTATCCCTGCCTTCTGTGCCCTCACCTCCTGGAGCTCGAACACCTCCCTGGCAAGCTGAACAATATCAAAATTTTCAAATTTGATCTTCATCTCCCCCGAATCGAGCCGCGAGATAGTGTCAAGGTCGCCTACGATATTGATAAGCCTGTTGATGCTCTTTTCGGCCCTTTCCAGGTAGACTTTGTTAATTGCGGGGTCGTCGATACCACCATCCAGCAAAGAACGAACATAACCCTGAACGTTGAATATTGGTGTTTTAAGCTCGTGCGACACATTGCCCAGGAACTCTTTCCGGTAATTTTCCATCTCCTTTAGCTGGTCAATCTCTTCAGTCTTCCCCGATGCCCAGTCCTCCACCTCCCTGTTCAGGTCATCCGTCACATCCCTGCTGTCCAGTTCCTTGCGCAGCTTTTTCTCCGGTTCATCACTGTCACCTGTCCTACCCCTCTCCTCAAGCTCCTTTTGCAGTGATTTCTCCGACTTCTTCAGTTTGCTTATGGTATTGTAGATCGGGTTGATCTTATGAAAGATAAAATCGCCCAGCATCAGCCATACCACCAGATAGACCACCGCAAACACGATGACTACCGAGATGGCCACTACCAGCAGTTGATTGTCCACCGGGTAATGGATAAACAGCAGTTCAGCGGCCCCTGTAAAGAGAGCGGCCAGCAGGGCTATATAGATAGCCATCCTTTTCGGCGTGGCGTCCTTCATGTCAATGCTGTTTTATGGATAAGCTTCGATCCTGTTTTAAACATCATTGTCGGTCCGGTTTTGAGTAACATTGTCGAGCCGGTTTTACGGATCATTTTCTATTACAAAATTTTGCTGCGAAAATAATAATTTTTAACTGATTGACAGGCTTAAAAAAAGATCATTTTTCATAGAGTGACCCTTTCGGGGAAGAAAAGGCATATTTTAAATCTTTTGGTATGCAGTGGATTAATGATAAAACAGGTAATCCGTTTTTTAACTTTGGAAAAATTAATCTGTAAAGCATTAATTTTGTAAGGGTTTTTAAAATTGGCGTTCCCGCAATTACAGATCGGATAAAACCTGCATCAGGTATTTCCGGATAATGAGGGCATAGAGGTCAATAACCACCAAAATAGAAAAAAGATGACAGAAGCCAGGAGAGCAGAGGCGAAATGGTATGCAGCCTATACCAAATCCCGGACAGAGAAGAAGGTACTTGAGGAGCTGCAGCAGAATGGCATTGAGGCATATCTTCCACTTCAGCGAAAGCTGAAGCAGTGGAGTGACCGCAAAAAGTGGGTAGAGGAGCCGCTGCTGCGTTGTTACATTTTTGTGAATATCGAGCCGAAGGATTATTTCCGCGTACTGAACATACGGGGGGTGGTGCGCTATATAACCTTTGAGGGCAAGGCCGTGCCGATTCCCGAAAACCAGATAGATGTACTGAGGAAGATAGTTGCCACCGAGGCTGAGGTGGAAGTTACCAGCGACAGGTTTGCACCCGGCGACAAGGTTAAGGTTGTAGGCGGTCCGCTACTCGGACTGGAAGGGGAGATGGTCGATTACAGGGGCAGCCGCCGTGTGATGGTTCGTTTCGACCAGCTCGGCCAGCACCTGCTTGTCTCCATTCCTGCAGGGTTCCTGGAGGGCGTGGGTCAGTAATAAAATTAAATTTACCTGATCTGAAAGAAAAAGATAAGAAAAAAAAGGATCATCTGCGGTTGGTAACAGCCCGTGATTTTAATGAGCTTGATAAATATGCCGGTTCATGGAATCTGCTTGCGTTTAATTCTCCCCACCAGCATCCGGTTCTGACTCATTCATGGATTTCCACATACCTTAAAACAAGTATTCCTGGAGGGCAGAAATGGTTTTGTCTTTTTGCCTTTGACAACAATGAATTGGTTGGAGTACTGCCCCTGATCGCCAATGAACACCGGTTCCTGGGGGGCAGATACATGTCATTGCAAACACCGGTTCATCCGCATACGATGGCAGTTGATTTCCTTTTCAGGGAAGATTACGGTAACAGGGTGATCCGGCTATTTGCAGGCTTCCTTAATGGTATGCGTCCCAGGGTAATCAGATTCAAGATGAATATGGTTGCATACAACTCACCTTCGCTGGACATTCTCAAACGAGGCATTGATCAGATACATAGCTGTTTCTATCCGTATTCGCAGGTATCAATAGTTCCTGTTGAAGGCAGTTATAACGAATATAAAAAAGGACTTTCAAGGAAATTCGTTGCAAACCTGAGGAGGTCTTACAGTAAATTGGAAAAGCTGGGCGATATATCTTTTACTGTTATCAACGGGGGTGCAGATGTCCGGGAAAACCTGCTGAGTTTTGCCGCTGTTGAACAATCCGGATGGAAAGGCAGAAAGGGTACAGCTGTCAGATATAAGTTCTGGAGGTTTTTTGAGGAGCTTGTTATTAATATGGGTAAAAGAGAATGGCTGCAATGGTATTTCCTTAATTCCGGGGATAAACGGATCGCCGGTTACCTGACCATACCTTTCGGCCGGTCAGTATTTATTTTCAAGACAGGCTATGACGAAGAATACCATAACTGTTCACCCGGAAGTTTACTCACCGAAAAGATGCTTGAACACATTTTTTCAAGCGGAAAGTATGATGTAATCAATTTTTTTTCCGATTTTAAATGGCTTTTACGTTGGAACGTGGAACAGAAGCCCTATTATAATGTTTTGATCTCATTTGATAATCCCATTTCCATTATTTTTGGCCGTATTCCTTCCGCAATTTTCGCCGGTTCACCACTGGTCCGCAGACTGAAGGCGTTTGTTATGCGAAAAAAATGAATCTTCCGGCAGTATTTACCGGAAATATTCATATATCTCCATTTGGCTGAGTTATTTTTTTGCGATCGTATCAGTTATGGTAACCTTAAGAAAATTCCTGCAAAGAAACCCATGGATACACCGCAGGTTTTTTAGCTCCACCCATTTCATTCCGGACATTTTTGATCGGGATTATTTCCGGTTGTCAAAAACTAATCAAATAATTTTTTGATAGTTACAGTTTTTTTTTATTTTTATAGTTTGTTATCAGTCTGTCCGGGTTAATGCGTGAATAATGTGGGAATAAGGATTGCCTAAGTTGTTGATAACGACAGCTCATTACTAAACAAAGCAATGATCATATTATTATGTTTCCAACCAACAGTAAGCGCCGGGATATGAGAGCTAAATCTTTCCTCTTCTTTTTTCTTTTTATCATTTTCTCCTTGACGGTCCGCGCCCAGGCCTGGAGGGCAACCCCCTGGGAGCTGCAGCTGGGTATCGGGGCAGCTAACTATTTTGGTGATATTGGAGGCACCGCCGATGAAAACAACTGGTACGGTGTAAAGGACCTGGAAATTTTTCAGACTCGCCTCAGCGGGGCCGGCCTTCTGAGATATAATTACAGCGAGCGAATTTCCTTCAGTGGAAAATTTGCTCTTGGTTGGCTCAGTGGTGATGACGAGGGAGGCAGAAATGAGGGCCGTGAATATACTTTCAACACCTTCTTCCTTGAACCCTCCGGCAGGGTTGAGTTTTTTATTTTAAGGGACCTGCTGGGAGCCAGAGGGGTAGACAGGAGGGGACTGGTACGGAATTATGCTACTGTTTCTGCTTATATATTTGGTGGTGCAGGAGCTGTTTTTTATTCGGTTCATCCAAATGACAAGCTGCAGGCCCGGCAGGAAAGGGACAATATTCAGCACGGATTCGTGACTATGGTATTGCCGGCAGGTGCCGGTGTTAAGTTCGGGATAATGAATACCGTGGATTTAGGTTTTGAGATAGGAGGAAGATATGCCCTTAATGATTATCTCGATGGTTTCACAAGCCGCTTCTCCTCGGCAAATGACATCTATTACATCACTACAGTTAACCTGGTATACAGGCTCGAGGCAATTAGAAGATAACAAACAATTCTTTTGTCATAATTATGGTAAACATTTATCCCAATAAAAAAAGTTGGCCGGTAGTGCTGATTTTTTTGCTGGTCCTTGCAAACGCCTGCAGGGTATTTGAGCATCCTCTTATATTGACTCTCGAGGTTGAAGATGTAACGCACAACCAGGCAACGGCAGCAGGTCATGTAATAGATGACGGAGGGAGGGAGGTAACTGTGCGCGGACTGGTTTGGGGGGATGCTCCTGATCCGGATCTTGAGAACCATATTGGGATGATTGAGGAGGGTGAGGGAACAGGTATCTTCAGCGGCCGGTTGACCGGGCTTACACCGAATACCACCTATTATGTGAGGGCATTTGCCACAAACAGAGAAGGTACTTCCTACGGAGATTATGTTCAATTTACAACTGAACCGGCCACTCCTGATGTGGCAACTTCCGATATAACCGGGATAGAACCAACCAGGGCGGTATCTGGCGGCATCGTCAGGGATGACAGGGGAGAGGCTGTCACTGCCCGGGGTATCGTATGGAGCAGGGAAGTTAACCCAACCCTGGAAAACTATGATGGTATTACATCAGATGGTGAGGGGACGGGTACATTCAAGAGTGCTGTGACGGGCTTAAGGCACAGCACGGACTATCACGTGAGGGCCTATGCCACAAACAGCGTGGGAACCGCTTACGGGAGACAGATTTCCTTCACCACCAGTCCCCCCGAAGCTCCTTCGCTTACAACTGCTGAGATCACCTCTGTAAGGGCAGCATCTGCAGTTAGCGGGGGCAGGGTCATAAGCGACGGGGGTGCACCTGTTACTGCCCGCGGTGTTGTGGTAAGTACCAGTGAGGCACCTCAAATCGATGATTATGTCGGCATTACCAGGGACGGACAGGGACCCGGATCGTTTACCAGCATGATCATCGGTCTTGAGCACGGGACGCTTTACTACCTGCGGGCCTGGGCTACCAATGAAGGTGGTACGTCATATGGCAATCAGTTAAGCTTCGCCACACTTGAACCGGTTCCACCTCTTGTAAACCTGATCACGATATCTGATATAGACGTCTTTACAGCCACCGGTGAGGTAAACGTTCAGGATGACGGAGGTGTTGATGTGACTGCACGGGGACTGGTATGGAGCAGAATTGATGATCCTGATATTGAAAATTACGAGGGTATCTCCACTGTCGGAGATGGGACAGGGGAATTTGCCGGTGAGCTGGAAAAGCTGAGGCCCGGAACGCGCTATTATGTTAAAGCCTGGGCTACCAACGAGGTTGGCACTGCCTATTCAAAACAGCTGCAATTCACCACTAAGGTCAATTTGCCTGTTGTTTCAACCGTAAATCTCATGGGATACACGATTAGTGCGGCACTTTTCAATAGCAGGGTAACTGACGACGGTGGTGATCCTGAAACTTACCGCGGCATGGTGATCGGCACTGCTGAGAATCCCGAGGTTGATAATTACGATTTTATCACCTATAATGGGGTGGGATGGGGTGATTACACATCTGAATTCACTGGATTGAAACCGGGCACCACCTATTATGCAAGGGCCTATGCCAGCAATGCTGCAGGTACCACATACGGACGCCAGGGCCGTTTCACCACAATTGAAGAGTGCGGATCGACGGTGGATTTCATCTACCGTGGGGAACCTGTCATCTACGGATCGGTGGAGAGTGCAGGGGGTGCATGCTGGATGGACCGTAATCTTGGCGCATCGCAGGTGGCTGGTTCATTTTACGACCGGGAATCATTTGGAGACCTTTACCAGTGGGGACGCCTGGAGGACGGGCATCAGGACAGGCGAAGCGGCACTACAACTAATCTGAGCGACAGTGACGTACCAGGACATGGTGATTTCATTATTTCTGAGTCTGACCCATTCGACTGGCGATTTCCTCAAAATGACAACCTCTGGAAGGGAGATGGCGGACGGAATGATGTATGCCCTCCGGGATGGCGGCTGCCAACCTGGGAGGAATGGGATGAGGAGGTCAGCGACTGGGACAGGAAAAACCGGAGGGGTGCTTTCAACAGTTCGCTGAAGCTACCAGCTGCCGGACTGCGGTCAAACAATCAGAAACTCTTTGATATTGGCAGACGCGGTTATTACTGGGGCTCTGACGTCGACAGCATCTATACCGGCCTTCTTAACTTCAACCGCCGCTCAGCGATTGTGAATGTCAGCAGCCGTGCCGGTTCCAGAAGTGTGCGCTGCATAAGGCAGGAGGTACTCGCAGATATTGAATGGCTGCCCTGAGCCCGGGTTCAGGGAATTGATTGGTGCGGTATGAACGAGTCGTTTCCGGTGGTTTTTACCACCCGGGTTATTTCCGGTACGGTCTTGCTGCCCGGTATGCATGAGGTCAGGTCTGCTGCACGGATTATTTCTGTTCGGCCATGATCTGCCGCACGATCCTGGTTATATATTTTCCGATGATATCGAATTCCAGGTTAACGACCGTGCCCGGTTTGATCTGGTGGAAATTTGTCACTTCGTAGGTGTAGGGGATAATGGCAACCTCAAACGACCTGTCTCTTGAGTTGACTACCGTCAGGCTCACCCCGTTCACCGAAACCGATCCCTTCTCAACGGTTATATTATCGCCCGCCGGCTCGTACTCAAACCGGAAGTACCAGCTGCCGTCCGCTTCCCTTACCTCAGTGCAAACAGCGGTCTGGTCCACATGCCCCTGCACGAAGTGGCCGTCCACCATCGAATCAGCTCTCAGACTGCGTTCAAGGTTAACTTTGGAGCCGATCTCCAGCAGTCCCAGATTCGACTTTTCCAGCGTCTCCTTAATGGCCGTAACGGTATATGATTTGTCATCTTTTCGCACCACAGTAAGGCAAACCCCGTTGTGTGAGATGCTCTGGTCGATCTTCAGCTCATCTACAAACGTGCATTCCATGGTAATATGGAGGTTGCTCTTTTCCTTTTCCAGCTTCACCACAGGGGCTGCTTCTTCAACGATTCCTGAAAACATAATGGTCAGATTTTAGATTTTTAATCCTTAAAAATACAGAAAAAACCAGCCACCACCAATAAGCCAGATCATACAATGAAAATCAAAAGTTCCCTGGCCCTCAGAGGAAAGGCCTGGTAGTCCTGCCTGCTCAGTCCTGGCAGCCCGGTTAGTGGACAGTCCTGCCAGCCCGGTTAGCGGACAGGTCTCACAGCCCGGGCAGCGGACAAATTTTGTCGTAAGCTTCGTGTCAGGTGAAAATTATCTGAGTACCCTCACCGCCGCACATGCCGTAAAAATCGCCTACGGTCAGGACGCCGCTGCAGTCTTCCCACAGATCTCCTTCACTTAGCTTGAACATATCCATAGCCAGTTTACAGGCGTAAATCTCGCCACCTCCGGCGGTGATCATTTCAAGGAACTCGTCAACCGGGGGGATGTCAAGCTTTTCCATCTGACTTTTCATCATTGCCGAAACACCCGCTTCCACGCCCGGCAACATGCCGAGAACAGACGGGAATGGCAGTCCGCCCGGCATACGCATGGCCGGATTCCCCACGGTACCGGTATGGATTTTATTCATCTGCTTTTTTGTTATGGCATCCAATCCGAAAAAGGTGAAAAACACTTTTGCCTCGATACCCTCCATAACAGCCCCATTGGCAAGCACCAGTGTTGCATATACATCTTCTATGGTCCCCTTGGCGCATATTATACATACCTTCTTTAAAGGCTTTTCATCATTATTTTTCATAATTCTCTGAATTCAGGGTTACACGCAACTTGCAGGTTTGGGTATTCCGGCAATTTTCGACGAATACTTCAGCGGTCCTCCCGGAAACAACCCATAGAGTCCCTTGATATCGGTAATGCCCGATTTACCTACTTTACGTATTGTTAGAGGTACTCCCGAGGTGTATTGCTCACGCAGAAAGTCTATAACCTCAAAATGCTTATCTGTCAGTGAGATTCCAATCTCCGATGCAATTTCACCGGCAATCTCTCTGTTCCATTGGTCGGGGTTTTGCAGGTAACCCTCATTGTCCACTTCCACATTTGTTCCTGCAATTGTTTTCTGTGCCATAGTTATTATTTGTTTAAGGATTATTTTTATTTGATTGAGCCAGCTTTTTGATATAGGTAACAAGAAATCCAAGGGCTGATTTCATTTCCGGACTGTTCATCTCACGCATTGTTTTCCAGATTGAATATTTCGGAATATCCTCCTGTTCGGACATGCTTGTAAGAAGTGCCAGTGCCCTGTTTAAATGCCCAATATTCTTGAGAAGGTTCACACCAATTTCCGAGATCTCATCCGTGTCAATCTCAACTTCCCTTTTTTCCAGTTCAGCCACTGAGCAGTTGTAAATATCTTTACCAATAAGTGACAGGTCGGAGAGGAGGTCATCGGTCATTTCCGATCTCAGCCTTTGCTGGTTGACATACCCAAGTACCAGGTCAAGTTTATTTTCCAGCCGCTCCATCCTGGCAATCATATTTTCATTATTATTCATCGGTATAAAGTATAGTTATCAAATTTTTAAAATCTGGGATATATTCACAAAACTGTTACTAAGTATTTCAATATTTTTATTTATCAGGTAATTATCATAATGCTGTATAAACAGTAGATTATTAGCATAATGCGGTATTAGCAGGTAGTTGCATGATCAGTTAATTATTATCATAATGCGGTATTAACAGGTAATTAATATCATAACATGGTTTTATCAGTAATAATCAGGTTAAAACTTTCCGTTTTCCCGCCATGCTCATTTCCGATTCAATCGGCATTTCCTTCCCTTTCAGTAGGATATGCCAGTAGATCCATCTGAAGATAAGCTTTCCGTAATGATTGATACGCGTGTTCCTGAGCAGGCCGAACGGACCCAGTCCCGGTAAAGGAAAGGTGCCGGGCAGCGGCTCGGTATCGTAGTTGAAATCTATCAGCGCGCCTTTACCATATCCGGTCTCTATGTAACAATTGGCGTGGCCGTCGAAACTGGCCGTCATGGGCCTGCCCTCAATAAGGCTTAGAAGATTTTCAAACGCTATGTCTGCCGCAAAATGTGCCACTGAACCTGCCTTCGATGTTGGCAGATCTGCAGCATCACCCACCACAAAAATATTTTCATGGTTTTTTGATTGCAGGGTATGCTTGTCGGTCGGCACGAAATTCATATCGTCACCCAGTCCGCTCCTTTCAATAAGCT
>SLOS01000145.1 GCA_007132365.1 Bacteroidales bacterium
ATGAACCGGCCGGTTTCGATATCAACAAGTCCAAGTGTGGCAGGTTCGGTCTCATCGGGGAGTTTATGCCTGATATCTGTCCTTAGTACAAGCACGTATCGCTGACTTCTGTCAAACGAATTTATTCCGTAATAACTTGCAAGCAGGTGTTCATACTGGTTGCCGGTTATTTGTTCAGGCCCGGTTATCCCGGGAAACACAACTTTGATCCCGTGTGATTCATTATTGACACATGCAACTGAAGCCAGTGCAAGAAAGCTGACGAAGAAATAACCTAGTAATCTCATAAGTGTGTTATTTTGCTATGGCTCTCAATTCAAGATAAATTGTATCACCGGCAACCACTTCCATATGAATACCATCAATCAACTGCCTGCCAGAATATTCAACCGATTCTTCATTGTTCAGGTTTGTAATGGTATATTTTCTCTCCCTGTCCGCCGTAAACCATTCCGGAAACTGATTGATGCGGGGATAATCCATCGGGAGACTGAAAACTTCCCTGTGCCTGGGATAATCAAAATGCATTTTACCGCTCCATCTGTCTCCTGCGTGCACGGCGATCCTTATTATATCATTGTCCCTTTCTGCGCCGTATATTAGTGTGTTGCTCCAGGGTGACATGGTTATCCCCTGAGTTTTCCATAAACAGTACATTATTGTTGTCCGGGCAAAATTACCGTCACCGTGCCAGCCCTCAATGACTCCCCGGTGCTGCCATTTTTCCAGTCCCTCCCTTTGTGGGACATCCTGCATCGACCACATAACCTGAATTTCGCTGTCAATCCAAACGGCAGCTTCAGGAACAGGTTCCCTGTTATAAAGATTAAGTGCACTTTCTATTGCATCCGCATATCCGTCGGCACTACCCCTTTCCCAGTCAAAGCTGACATAATTGGAAAGATTGCTGAATACCTTCAGGATCGCATCCCTGTAGGGCTCGTGGTTATCCAGCATATAAACCGAATAGTAGGCGTTATAGGTATATCCCCAGGTATCTGCAATTCCGTCATTCAGTATTTCACCTGTGCGGGGATTGACCTGGTTGTAAAACAACCCGTCTTCATTGGTCCCTGTTTCCAGTATCCTGTCAAGCATTTCATAGACGTGTTCCTGGTATTCAGCTTTCTTGGCAGGATCTGCAAATGCCAGGGTAACATAAACTTCACATAAGCCCGATACGATCTCACAGCCATGGTCCCGGAGCCTCAGCAGGTCCATATCCCTGGTCGGATGCTGATTGCCAAGCAGATAATAATCTCCGAGGCGAACCGCCTGTTCCAGGTATTTTTCATCACCCGTCATCCAGTAAAGACGTGAAAGTGTCTGGAGAAGTTCGCCGTTAACCTCTACATTGAGCGATGGTATATTCCCGTATGGAGTATCGTAAAGAGCATGTTCCCAAATATCATCAACTATTTCAATCATCCTGTCCGACCAGGGGGAATGGCCAAGGTATTCGGTCAGAGCCAGCAGCCCGTCTTTAACATATTCCGCAGCACCAAATATTATCCTTGTCATATCAATATCTTCAAAGGTAAAATCCCGTTTCGAAAAGGAGTAGATATCCGGTAAGCTGCCGAGCCGGTTTGTGTATTTCTGCTCGGCCATCAGGATGTCATGCATCGTCCCTTCAAAGAGGTCATTGTCAAGAATTGCCGCAGTCAGCACCATAAAGGGATAATTGTCGGCAGCAGAATCCTTGGGGTCCCAGATATCTACAGATGCTCCGAGGTTCCGGGGAATAAGCCCCGTTTCCGGATCGGCAAACTTAAGCCAGTCATAAACAAAATCCAGGCACCTGCGGTATCCCTCATTTACCAGATATCCGTTCGCCAGTGCTTTATGAAACAGAGGATCATCCGTCCTTTTTGTGAATGACCGGCATCCGGACAGAAAGATAAACAAAATGAAAAGGGCCGGGTAAACATAAAAAGAACTTATTTTCAGGATCATGCACCTCATAGCTCTTATTTAATATTTTTACCGGCAAGATAATTCAAAAACCGGATTTTTTGCAATTACTCCAAAATTATGAATTTATGATATCTTTTCATAAATTGTACAATCCGGTTATATGAAATTGATAACCTGTATTACAAATATATCTGCTGATCTATGGTTACTTTAAATCTTTTTTCCATGAACAGGATCAATTGCTTCAAGATGCTGATTTTAATGATATTTAGTCCTTTATTATTCATTGCCTGTAAAACTGAAATGAAGGAACTGTCATATGAGACAGAAATTAAGGATTATAACCAGCTTTATAAGCTGTTTGAAGATCCCCCTGCAGAGTTTCGCTCCGCTCCGCTATGGGTATGGCATGAGGTTGTTACAAAAGAAAAGATTGATCTGAAGCTTTCAGAGTTCAAAGATAAGGGATTCGGGGGTTTTTTTGTACATCCAAGGTATGGAATGATAACAGAATACCTTTCAGATGAATGGTACGAAATGTTCGGATATACACTTGAACTGGCTGAAGAACTTGGTCTATATGTGTGGATATATGACGAGAATTCATATCCCAGCGGTTTTGCAGGGGGACTGGTGCCTTATAATATGCCTGATTCCTACCAGCACGGTCAGTCTTTACGAATTCACAGGATGGATGAGTTCAAAATTGACCCTGAACTGAGATATCTGCATTTTTTTGAGATCCTGCCTGATAATGATATGGTTGAGTTTTATGATGCAGATGCAAGAACCGGAGATAAAGGAGAATTCATATTATTTGAAATTGTTAATTATCCGCAGACAAAGTGGCATGCAGGGCATTCATACGTTGACCTTCTCTATCCCGGGGTTACTGAAAAATTTATGGAAATTACCATGGAGGGTTACCAGCAGAGATTTGGCGAACACTTTGGAAGCCTTATCCCCGGCATATTTACTGATGAGCCAAATATTGCTCCCCCCGGAGGAAGATCGGCAATAAAATGGACTCCCGATCTGTACGATGAATTTGAAAAACGTTGGGGTTACAGGCTGCAGGATAACCTGTTGTCGCTGTTTGAGGAGAACGGGGACTGGAAAAGAGTGCGCCACAACTATTTTCAGCTTCTGCTTCAGATGTTCATCGACCGCTGGGCAAAACCATGGTTTGAATATACTGAAAAACATCAGCTTAAATGGACCGGCCACTACTGGGAACACGGCTGGCCCAGTCCCCATCACGGAGGTGATAATATGGCAATGTACGCGTGGCACCAGGTTCCGGGCATAGACCTTTTGTTTAACACAATGTATATAAGTGAACGTCCGACTCAATTCGGGAATACAAGAAATGTAAAAGAGGTAAGGAGTGTTGCAAATCAGACGGGGCGGACGAGGACTTTATGTGAAACCTACGGTGGTGCCGGCTGGGAGCTTACTTTTGAAGATATGAAGAGGCTGGGGGACTGGATGTATGTGCTGGGAGTAAATTTTTTAAACCAGCATATGACTCACACTACTCTTGTAGGGGACCGCA
>SLOS01000153.1 GCA_007132365.1 Bacteroidales bacterium
AACATAATCTGTTACATCATCATATAACTTTCCTGTTGTAATATAATGGATATGAAGCTCCCTTTCAAAAACATCATATGCTTTCTGGTCAGCAAAACCACTATCGGCACAAAGCACGATTGGAACATCACTGGAGTATCTTTCACGTATCAGCTTTACCACCGATTTAACCCTGGAGATATAATCAGTGCCATGATTGGAATGAGCGCTACCTTTTCTAAACATCACGTCTATCAGGAAAGGCCCCCAGCATATATGCAAGGGCTGAAAACCTTTTTTACGCTTATATGTAGCCTCATTGCCTTCACGTTTGATAGCACTGTCATTATCCAACACCATGGTGTCGATGCCCAGTTCTATGATCGGGGGCTTAGATATATGGAGTCTCCATAAAAATAGTTCGTTAAGTATCTTATTGAATATAAGATCAGTAATAAAAGAGAGCTTTCCGAAAAAGCGCTTGATTTGATGGGAGGAAGCCATTTGATCAAGCTTGCATTCGAGTAGGGCTGCATAACCTTCATCATTTTTGCTCTGGTCAAATCCACTTATAGCCATATTGGTGCCATCTATGAAAAACGCAATAATCTGTTTTATAAACTGTTGCAGTTGCAACCCTTTCCTGCTTTTTGAAACCAGTGAAAAAATATTGCCTGAAATTAGCCTATATAAGCCGATCTGCTTAACGTACCTTAGAAATAAAGGAAGGCCTCCACGGGCAGAAATTTTGTCTTTTGTTATGCAAATTTTTGTTATCTTAGTACTCATAAAAGATAGTGTTGTGCACCTAATCGGTGATGTGTTATTGAATGGATTTATCACCTCTAATATACACATTTTCAGGTTGATGCACAAGCTATCTTTTACTTTTTTTATCACAAATCGCTCAATTTAGGTCAAAGCTAATATTCAGCAGCACTATTTCCGGCCGATTTCCCAGCCTCAACGGGGGCCCCCAGGTCCCTATCCCATTTGATACATAGACCTTCATCCCGTCAACCTCGCCAAATCCACGGCTAATCTGGTAAACCGCCCGGGTAATAAAATTAAAAGGCCATAATTGTCCGTGATGCGTGTGCCCCGACAACTGAAGGTCAGCTCCTGCTGCCGCAGCCTTCTCCAGGCTGAATGGCTGATGGTCGAGCAGTATAACCGGAAGGACCCCGCTCGTATCCTTTAGCAGTTCTTCAACGCTTTTCCTGGTCCTGCCTGAAAACCTGTCAATATTCAGATCTTCTCTTCCCGCGAGATAGAAGCTGTTGTTTATTTTTATCACGCTATCGCGGATAAGATGAATACCGTGAGTGGTAAGGTAGTCTGCCGCTTTGTGCACTCCTCCTATGTACTCATGGTTACCTGTCACACCGTACACTCCGAGGGGAGCGGACAAGTTTTTTATTGCACTGCCCAGGTCCCTGTGAATAACCGGTCCCACATCTTCATCAAGAATATCCCCTGCCAGAAGAATTATATCAGGCTCCAGGGAATTGATGCGGCTCACCATCCTGCTTATCCGGTTCTTCGGGGTGAGGCTCCCCAGATGGATATCTGACACAAGCACCGCCCTGACACTGCTCATTTCGGATTTTTCCCCGTTAAGGGAGATATCAACCTTATTTATCTTCGGGAACCAGGTATTTATATGTGCCCCTACTATTATGACAAAAACTGCTGATGTAATTGTCCCGAATAGCACGAGCTTTGTGTGCTCAATATTATTAAACCAGGTTGAAGGGATGACCGGCAGAGCCAGATTAGTAATCCTCACCAGGTCGATTATCACCAGTATCAGTGTAAAATAGAGCATTGCCCCCAGCCAGAATGAGCCGGTCCATACCAGGAAATTGACAGGCGGGCCGAGCCAGAATCTTTCCAGAATCCTGCCGGCGACATATGAGAGCGACAGAAACAGGAACAGGAACAGGTATATGCTCCTTCCTTTTGATCCGGCAGGAAGGGCCTGCCACCCACGGGTAAATATGTAATAATTAACAAAAAAATAAATAGCGAGTACTATGCTGTAAAATATTATAAAACTTATGGTTCGCATCTGTATTTCGATTATGGTATGGTTATAGTTTAAAATTGCTTCATTAAAACTAAACAATACATTTTGGTAAAAGTTGTATTTTAACTTTATTTTGGAAAATTTTGGTTGTAGAAGGTAATTGTATGATTAATTTTGGTAATATTGAATTAGAGTCATTTATTTAAAAACATCATTATGCAAAAAAAAAGTTTAGTAATATTTATAATTATGCTTCTCATCATGGGTAACCTGTCGGCCCGGGTCAATGAGACCGTTCAGTTGCCGGATCCTCAGAGAACAGGAGGCATGCCGCTTTTCGAAGCACTTGATAACCGGCAGTCCGCCCGCTCTTACAGTCCCCAAAAACTCACCATGCAGCAACTGTCCAACCTGCTGTGGGCCGCTTATGGCGTAAACAGGGATGACGGACGCCGCACTGCACCCTCGGCCAGGAATGTGCAGGAGTTTGATATTTACCTGATAATGGAGGATGGGTGGTATGTCTATGACCACACTGATCATGCACTGATCAGACTCGGAGATGAAGATCTGCGCGAGCATGCCGGCAGCCAGGAATTTGTTTCGACGGCACCGCTTAACCTCATTTTTGTTGCCGATTATGACCGGATGGCTGGTTATAGCCCTGAAAACAGTGATTTTTATTCCGCGACCGATGTAGGGTTTATTTCTCAGAATGTATACCTTTTTTGCGCATCGGAAGGGATGGCTACCGTGGTTCGGGGGTTAGTGGACAGGGACCTGTTGCGGGATGTTCTCAATCTGAGGCCTTCACAGCACGTGATACTGGGCCAGACAGTCGGTTTTCCGGGAAATTAATAAGGATCCGCTTACATTAACCGGATAAGCTCGTCCGACGGCAGGGGTAAAGGGCATGCCGGAATACTTGTATATTGAGATATAAGTGCAGATGGCAGGTATCCGTGAGCCTTATCAGTGCCTTTTTACTATTCCGTAAAACAGGAACATTAACAGCTGCTCAACCTGCTGCTCCAGGGTGTTGGGTCCGTCCCGTATAACTATATTGTATTCCAGTCCTTTGATTGCAGTAACAATAGCGACTGTTGCGAGTTCTGTGTTAACAAGCTTGAACCGGTTGTTCCTTACCCCGTCTTTCAGGATGCTTTCAACCATTTTCATCTCCTCCTTATCGTATTTGATGCGTACCTTCTCAATAAACGGGAGATGGTCAAGGTAATTGGTCTTAACTGCGGTATAAAGGTTGATTGCATTGTTAAATGCCCTCATCCTGGAGATCACGTATATCTTCATTCGTTTGTAAGGGTCGGCAATATCCTTCGTTGCCCTGATGATCTCATCCCTCAGATGTTCGAGCTCACGCTCGACGACTGCTTCAAACAGCTCTTCCTTACTGATAAAATAGTAATACAATGAACTTTTTCCCATACCTGCTTCGCG
>SLOS01000193.1 GCA_007132365.1 Bacteroidales bacterium
ATATTCATCCGTATTCCCGGAAAAGGGAATATCAGTAATCTCAAACCACCTCCTGTTCTTAAATCTTTCTTTTATACTGCCTCTGTTGATATAAAAGACATCATTATCTTTCTGTTCAAGAGCGTCAACGAGAAAATATTGATCTTCTGAATCAGACTGGTAAGAGCCGTGATCGAAAAGTAATTTCCTGCTGTATTCATCATGGTGTTTCCGGTACAAATCATCAGTGATCGATTGAAGAGAGTCTATGCTCAGCGAATAGAGCCTGAACTCCTCAGAATCATAGATCAGGTGAGATTTTTCAATAATAGCGGACTGCGATCCGGTTATCGCGGTGTTGCTTTCTTTGGTAAGCACAAGTATATCCCTGTCCGCGTTAAGCAAAGAAAGTATTTCGGGCTTCCTGTAAGCTTCCCAGCACAATTGATTGCTCATTATTGTCTGTTTCAGCGATGTCCTGCTCATATTGACGCCCATTCCGGGCAGGCCGGTTTTCCATGAAACAATGTAATTTGTGACGTCTATATCATCCTGGGGTTCAATCCAGATATTCTCAGAACCAATATGAAAATAGGGTATGGGAAGTATTGCCTGGAAGTTTCCCTCTTTAATTATTTTTTCCCATTTCAGGCTATCCCCTTCATTCCTGGAAAGAACCGGCATTTTGTTGTTTACATAACGGCTCCAGAAATTAATATTGTACAATCCGTCATACCACAGCACACCTAATGATAATACTACCAGCGACATCCAAAGGTATCTGCTGATCCGGGTTTCTTTCAGGTTCCAGATAAGATAAAAAACGTAAATGTTAATTACATAGAAAAATATCCATGAAAATCTGGCGATTCCTCTCATTTGCCTGAGCGGACCCAGATAGTCCACCAGTTGATGAAGGCCCCATTTAAAAGGCCAACCGAAAGAATAAATCAATCCTGTGAGTGAAATAACAAGAAAAATATTTAACAATATCCTGTGTTCACCGGAACTGAACAGATGTAATTTTTTCCTTTGGATCAATATCTTAATGAAATTGAAGATAATAACCAGAAATCCAACTGAGGCTGCCGTTCCAACAAAAGCATAGCCTTCCCATTCTATAAAATCAAAACTGGAAAACCTGTAAAGAAACCGGGCGTAGGGTCGTCCTACCGGAAGCAGTACACTTTGTGGCCATGCCGTATACTGCAGGAAACCCCATGGATATGAGGGTCTGTCACTGATACTGTCTGTAAGGCCTTTGATAACAAGAAAAAGCAGAAGAGGTAAAAAAAATTGCAATGAAAAGTGAATCAACCCATTCCTTAAATTCAAGTTATTGCATTTAAATATCCAGGAAAAGATCCAGTACAGCACAACTATCATGCTGTAGAAGCCGAGCATGTAAATATGTGTGCCAAAGGCCCAGATACAGAAAAGCCCCATTAAAATACTTTTCCAGTATGCCGGTTTTTCATGAAAACTGGCAATAAATAATAAAATGGCCGGGATTACATACAGGTATGAAAGCGAAAAATGGCCGGGCAATCTTGCTATCTGGGGAGACAGCAGGCTTATACCTGCTGCTGCCAGAACACTGTATATAACAGGCAATTTGAAATGGCGCAACAGTAAATATAATAACAATGATCCCAGCACAAGAGAAAAAAGCATAAAGAGGTTCATAAAAGCAACCATGTGATCGCTGATATCGATAATGTTGGTACTGATGAACCTCCCGGTATGGCTTATAAAAGGCTGATTCCCTGTAAAAAAAACATGTTCGCCGTGAGGATAGTTCATAGATTGCGAATGCCAGCAGGAAGTATCGTACTTTATGAAATAGATGGTAGTGAAGTAATCCTTGAATCCATCACCGCCGCTTGCAAAGTAGGTGCTGTTAGGGTTCTTCAAAGGTTCCCCGAAGAAGATATAGATAAATATGAGGCTTGTTGACAATGTAATAACTATACCCAGGATTTTGTTCATATTCAAAAAGCATAATACGGTAAGTAACCAACCCTGATTGTTTCAAAGCTTACGGGAGTTGATGTTTAAGTTATACGAAGTAAAAGTAATCAACTTTTTTTTTAAACCTTTTGCAATGGTATAAGAAATAATAATGACATTTGCAGGACAACCTATTGCTTTAAAGGATTAATTCAACGGACATGTATCATATCAATATATCGATTGTTGTTTCCGTATACAATGAAGAAGAGATGATCAGGATATTCTGGGAAGACCTTAATAACGTGATCCGCAGCAATAAAGAGCTGTTTCAGAACCGGGAGGTTTTGTTTATAAATGATGGAAGCACCGATAATTCGGCATTGCTGCTTGATGAAATATCAGCCGGCGATAATAGTGTAACGGTAATTCATCTCAGCAGGAATTTTGGTCATGAGGCGGCAATGTACGCAGGTATAAGCTATGCACGGGGTGATGCTGTAATCTGTATGGATTCTGACCTGCAGCACCCACCTGAATGTCTGATTAATATGATTGAGGAATTTAACCGTGGGTTTGAGGTGGTAACTATGAAAAGAAAACACGGTGAAGCTGAGGGTATTATGAAAAAGTTTGCCTCTAAGATCTTTTACCGGATTATAAACGGGCTTTCTGACAGTAAATTTGAGCCTAATGCCTCTGATTTTTTTCTTATCTCCAAAAGGGTCGCCGGGATAGTAGTGGAACAGTATGGCGAGAGGACACGTTTTTTGCGGGGACTTATTCAGACCGTAGGCTTTAAAAAAACATCCCTGGACTATGTTTCACCCGGAAGACAGGCCGGCAAAAGTAAATACCCTTTTTCCCGTCTTTTCTTCTTATCCCTTTCGGCCATTGCCTCGTTTTCACATATTCCATTACGCCTGGGTTTGGCAATTGGTGTCCTGTTCGGCCTTTTCAGCTTTATTATTGGTGCATACTCTCTGGTAATGCATTTTTTAGGCAACCCGTGGTCAGGATATACCACCATTGTTGTGCTTCTGAGTTTCGGCTTTTCGCTTATTTTTATTATAACCGGGATTATAGGCGAGTATATCGGCTACCTTTTCAATGAGGTAAAGCAACGCCCCTTGTTCATTATAGACAGGATCTCAGAAAAAAAAGCTCCGGCCGGTACTGACCGCAAGGGCGAAGGGCAATAATCGACCGCCGGCCTGCTGCATATTTCGTTCAACACACCACCACAGGCTTAATAAGCATATCAGCCTTCAACGGTAAGTACATTCCCTTCCCTGGTAACAGTAAACCTCTTTACCGGGGATGTGGCAGGCCCCTGCAATACTGAACCGGTACCGGAGAAAACCGAACCATGACAGGGACAGGGGAAATTTCCTGCAGAATGGCTGTAGAAGATCTCGCAGCCCTGATGTGTGCAAACCGAGGATAAAGCCACAAATTCTTCATCACCGGTATTGGCAACTATAACTCTTTGCACAACAACGGCATTCCCGTCAATTTTAAGTTGTGAATA
>SLOS01000341.1 GCA_007132365.1 Bacteroidales bacterium
GCTGCAGTAGAGATGCTGGTTGATGAGATTAAGAAAAGGACCATACTTGAGTTACCCACCGTCCTTCAATGGCCGGATCCTGATATACCTGTAATTGTGATAGGAACAGTTGCTTCACTCAAGGATGATCCGGTTATTGATAAATATATTGATGGGTTATATTACGGTAAACCTGAGGGTTTTACAATTACAGTAAAAAATAATGTAAGGGATTCCCCAACATTGTTTATTATTGGTAATGACAGCAGGGGGATGCTTTTTGGTGCTGGTTACTTTTTAAGAAAATCATCTATGATCCCTCCGACATCTCAACATGACCCGGACAGGTTCGAAGAGTGGTCTGCAGCAAGAAGAATAGGAATGATCCCGGGCAAATTGATGGTTCCTGGTGATATTGATATTGAGACTTATCCTGTTTTACCTTTACGGGGACATCAATTGGGTTATCGCCCCAAAGTTAATACATATGATGGATGGACTGCAGAAATGTATGAGCAGTATATAAGGGATCTTATCATATTTGGAACCAATGCCATTGAATTAATTCCACCGAACACTGACGATGATTCATACAGTCCGCTGTTTACTCTTCCACCACACGAGATGAATTTAAGAATAAGTAAAATATTGGAAAAGTACGGTATAGATGCATGGTATTGGTATCCTCTTATGTATGATGATTATTCCATATCGGATAATTTCCAGAGATCGCTTGCTGAGGCTGAAGAGATATTCAGCAGTTTGCCGAAAATAGATGCGATTTTTGTTCCCGGTGGAGATCCGGGAGATGTTCCTCCCCATCTGATCTTTGAGTATATGGAAGCGCAGGCACAAATTCTTCGCAGGTATCATCCGGACGCTGAGATGTGGCTCTCTCCACAGGGATTTACTGCCAACCAGTTTTATAACGAATTTTTACCATTAATTGAGCAGGAACCTGAATGGCTCACAGGCATCGTTCAGGGACCGTGGGTAAGAAAGAATGTGGACAACCTAAGAAGAATAATTCCTGCGAGATATCCAATACGCTGGTATCCGGATATTACTCATACGCTTAGTTGTCAATACCCTGTACCAAACTGGGATCTCGCATTTGCTCAAACACTACACCGGGAACCCATCAATCCAAGGCCTGTAGATCAATCTATAATTTTTCGTTCTGTGAATATAGATAATTTGTATGGATTTATTACTTATTCTGAGGGGGTTAATGATGATGTTAATAAATTTGTCTGGAGCGGACTGGGATGGAATCCGGATGCTGATCTTTTGGATATTTTGCATGATTACAGCCGTTTTTTTATTGGCCCTGATTATAAAGATGATTTTGCCCGGGGACTACTCGATTTGGAACAGAACTGGAATGGCCCTTTATTAAGTAATAATCTGGTTTATGTCAATCATGCAAAGTTTCAATCAATGGAGAAGAGATCATTACCGGGTGTGAGATTGAACTGGCGATTCCAACAGGCATTGTACAGGTCGTATTATGATGCATATATCAGGAGCAGATTACTGTATGAAACACACCTTGAAGATGCCGCCATGAATATCCTGAGAAAAGCACCGGAGGTAGGCTCGGTAACGGCGATGACGCAGGCGCAGAAAATATTGGATAAAGCTAAGCTGGAAAAAGTATCTGAGGATTGGAGACAACGGGTTTTTGAACTGGCAGAAGCTCTTTTTCATAGTATCCGCATGCAATTAAGCGCGGATAAGTATTATGCAATAAGTGTTGGCAGAGGAGCTAACCTTGATTTAATTGATGCGCCTCTTAATAATCGCATTTGGCTGGAGAATCATTTTAATCGCATCGCCGGGATGGATGGAGAGGAGGATCGTCTTGTCGAAATTGATAAGATAATTAACTGGGAAAATCCCGGACCAGGTGGATTTTATACGGATTTTGGAGATTTAAGCAACAATCCCCATCTGGTTCCCGGAGAAAGCTATGAAAATGATCCTGAATTCTATAATTCGTCGCTTATTTTTTATAGAATTCATGGAGGAAGGAGAACATCGTGGCAGAGGAATATACAAACTTTGTTCGGCACCCCATTAAAGATGCATTATTCGAATCTTGATAAAAGTGCACAATATCAGGTGAAAATTACTTATGCTCCTACTATACTTTCAAGAAGGAAAGTTAAGCTAACGGCGGGTGAGAACATTTTAGTGCACGACTGGCTTGATGTGCAGGACTTTAAAATGGTGTCGGTTGATATACCACGGGAAGCTACCAAAGATGGTGAATTAACATTAACATGGAACATGGAGACAGGAGATGTGGGACGCGCCGGCAGGGGTAACGAAATAGCAGAAATGTGGTTGATTAAAAAGCAGAATTAATCGTAAATAAACAAAACATGGAGAGAGGAAGTCAGGGCCAAATTACCATCATTTAATCCAGCTTATAAACCAGAATTCTGGCAATAAAAAATTCAGTTGAACCTGCTTTGCAAATAATGCAATAATCTTTTAAGTTTTAATTATATGAGAAAATACAACATCATACTTTTTTTACTGCTGATAATGCAAATTGTTAGCATGTCCTCTTGTAAATCGCCTCAGGAAGATATTAGACATATTAAAGTTTACTATGAGCCTGGTATGTTTGGAGGCTGGCCAGCAAATCATGGCATATGGATATGGGGAAACGAGATACTGGTTGGTTTTGCAAGAGGTTTTTACAAGGATCTTGGCCCGGAATTTCATAACATAGATCGTGAGAAACCTGAACTGCACATGTTAGCACGAAGTCTTGATGGTGGTGAAACCTGGAGTATAGAAGATCCTGGTGAAAAAGGGTCAGGTTATCTTGTGATACCCAATTATGGTGGTATGCACGGTGTAATGAGAGAAGATGTGCAACCACCTGATTTGATTAACTGTTCAGAAGCAATAAATTTTGAACATCCTGATTTTGCATTTACTGCCCGCATGACCAGTATTCATGGTGGCGAATCCCGTTACTGGTATTCATATGACCGTGGTCACACCTGGGAAGGTCCATGTGCCTTACCTGATTTCAATACACCTGGTACTGCAGCAAGAACTGATTATATTATTGACAGTCAGGATGAGTGTATGCTTTTTATTACGGCTGCCAAACCAAATGGCAGAGAAGGCCGGCCAATGGTTGTAAAGACCACGGATGGTGGATTAAACTGGTCTTTTGTATCATGGATCGGTCCGGAACCGGAAGGGTTTTCCATTATGCCGGCTTCAGCGAGGTTATCTGAAAATGAGATACTGGTTACAGTCAGGCGCCGTGAGGGTCCGGTCAGGTATATTTCAGCCTATTATTCTGATGATAATGGCCGCAGCTGGACTTATCTGAATAATCCCGCTGAAAGTGCAGGAGTTGGCAACCCTCCTGCCATGATCAGGTTGCAGGATGGAAGGATTTGTTTAGTATATGGCTACAGGGCTACCGAGGCTGATATCA
>SLOS01000146.1 GCA_007132365.1 Bacteroidales bacterium
CAGTAAGATCGAGGTTCAATGGGAGGATGGCTCCATAGATAAGGTAAACAAATTTGAAAGACCGCAGATATATTTTGAAGACGGTAAACCAAAAGTCTTGTTTGTTGCTTTCCGCTATACCCCTGAGACTTCATGGAACATCCATGTCCCATTACGAACTGATTACTGATAGCGGTTAAACCGACACCCAATATCGATGTTATAGCAAAACAAGGGATGCGTTTCACTGATTTTTATGCCGGAGCTTCCGTTTGTTCTCCTTCCAGAGCCTCACTGATAACCGGCAGAAATGCAACAAGGGGTGGTGTATATAAATGGATCTCGGAGAATTCGCCTATGCATCTGAGAACTTTGAACTTTATTACCTTGCAGATGATAAAGAGCAAGTACATGATTTATCCAGCAAATGCCCTGAAATAGTTGATAAAATGAAGAAAAAAATGATTGAGCTAAAAAAAGAGATGATTGATGAGGGTGGAGACTGGTATGATCAATAATACTAACCAAAACCATATAAAAAATGAAACCATTGAGTTCAGGAATTATTGCAATGACCGGTTTACTTTCTGTAGGAATTGCCAGTCAGCAATGTACACCGGCAGATGAAAGATCCAAAACAGATAAACCAAATTTTATTGTCATTTTTACCGATGATATGGGATATGGCGATATCGGCGTATTCGGACATCCTACTATTAAAACCCCTAATCTTGACAGGATGGCTTACGAAGGTCAAAAGTGGACCCAATTTTATGTTGCAGCATCGGTTTGTACACCATCGCGTGCCGGATTGCTCACGGGCCGGTTGCCCATCAGATCCGGAATGGCCAGTGACAGACGACGGGTTCTTTTTCCGGATTCCAACGGTGGACTGCCTCCCGGTGAAATTACCATAGCAAGGATATTAAGGGAGAATGGTTACCGGACTGCCATGTCAGGTAAATGGCATCTTGGCCATAAATCACCGTTTCTTCCAACCGATCATGGATTTGAAACATATTTTGGAATTCCGTACTCAAATGATATGGACAGGGTACTTGAAACAAGGGGTGTAAGCCAGATCACTCTTGCTGAGGAGGAGAATTTTGAGGCTTACAATGTACCGCTTATGCGCGATGATCAGATTATTGAAAGACCAGCCGATCAAAGGACCATTACAAAGCGATATACTGAAGAAGCGGTTGAACGTATTCGTGAATTTAAAGATGAGCCTTTCTTTGTCTATCTTGCCCACTCGCTGCCTCATATACCCCTGTTCCGCTCGGAAGAGTTTAAAGAAGTTTCCCTGGCAGGGTTTTACGGAGATGTTATTGAAGAGATAGACTGGTCGGTCGGTCGGATTCTGGAGACATTGGAGGAGGAAGGAATAGCAGAGAATACAATGGTAATATTTACATCCGATAACGGCCACTGGCATATCTTTGAGACTCATGGAGGATTCGGTGGATTGTTAAGGGGTGCTAAAGGCGGCACCTTTGAAGGAGGAATGCGTGTGCCGACCCTTTTCTGGTGGCCCGGCCAAATTGAGCCTGATGTTGTAATGGAGCTTGGAACAACTATGGATTTGTTGCCGACATTTTGCAAACTTGCTGATATAGATCTTGCAGATGACCGGATCTATGATGGTTATGATATTTCTCCTGTGATTTTTGGAACAGGTTCCAATCCCCGTGATATTGTTTATTTTTATCGCGGCACACAGGTTTTTGCAATCCGAAAGGGAAGTTACAAGGCACATTTCAAGACCAGGCCTGAATATGGAGATCCAACTACAACAATTCATGATCCACCACTTTTATATAACCTTGATATTGATCCATCTGAGAAATATGATATTGCAGATGATAATCCTGAAATCATTGCTGAGATAAAGAAAGTTCTGGAAGAACACCTCGCAACTGTTGTACCTGTTGAGAACCAGCTTGAGAAGTGACCTGTTTCAGAATGTCCCGCAAGAGCCGGATCTCACAATTCAGAAATGTATATAAACAGCTAGCTACCCTTCTTCTGTGAAGAAGTTAAACTGGTACTTGAAAAAAGATAAAATATTGAGTCCCCTCTAATAATCTGGCAGGTTTTATATAACCTTCCACAAAAAAATTTAAACATATGAATAATAATTTATCAGGTTCAATGATGTTATTAGCTGTAAGCACAGGAATCGCATCTTGCAGTCCCCAGGCAGAAGAGGCCCCAAGGCCCAACATTATTTTTATTATGAGCGATGATCATGCCTGGCAGGCAGTAAGCGCATACAATGAAAGGCTCCAGTATGTTGCCCCTACACCAAATATAGATCGTATTGCACAGGATGGAATGCGTTTTGACCGCTGCCTGGTAACCAACTCCATATGCGGGCCGTCAAGGGCAACAATACTTACCGGAAAGTACAGCCATCTGAATGGATTTCCTGCTAATGTAGGCCAATCAGGCCACTTTGACGGTAGTCAGCAGACATTTCCAAAGCTTCTTCGGGATGCTGGATATGAGACTGCCATGATAGGCAAATGGCACCTTGGGTCTGATCCTACGGGTTTTGATCACTGGGATATACTTCCCGGCCAGGGTCATTATTACAATCCCACTTTTATCAATGCAGAGGGAACCTATGATGTACATGGTTATGTAAGCGATATCATAACGGATAAAACTCTTGAATGGCTGGATGATCGGGGCGATAATGCTGAACCTTTTATGGTGATGATGCACCATAAGGCCCCGCACCGAGAGTGGGAACCGGGTCCGAAATATCTCAACCGTTTTCAGGGTGTTGAGTTTCCCGAGCCTTTCAACCTTTTTGACGACTACTCGGGAATGGGTGCTGCGGCAAGGGAGCAGGATATGTCGATCGAGGTTACCATGCGAATTCCTGAAGACCTGAAGATGTGGCCTCCCGATGCTTCAGGCGGGGTATATAACAGGACTATCGGCAGGATGGACCAGCAGCAACGGAAATTATGGGACATGACTTATGAACCAATACGGGAGGAATTTGAAAGGTTAAATCTTCAGGGAGAAGATCTTGTCAGGTGGAAATATCAGAGATATATGTACGACTACCTTGCCACGATACAGTCTATCGACGAAAGCGTTGGCCGGATACTTCAGTATCTTGAGGAGACAGGAATGGATGAAAATACCATAGTTATTTATACTTCCGACCAGGGATTTTATCTGGGTGAACACGGTTGGTTTGACAAGAGGTTTATGTATGAAGAGTCCTACCGCACTCCGCTGGTTGTTAAATGGCCCGGCCATATCGAGCCTGGAAGTGTAAATAAAGACATTGTATCCAATCTTGATTTTGCCCAGACCTTTCTTGATGTTGCCGGTGCTCCTGATCCGGTGGACATGCAGGGCAGAAGTATGCTTCCTTTGCTTAAGAGGGAGAGTGTCGGGGACTGGCGGACGGCGCATTATTATCACTATTACGAGTATCCGTCTGTGCACAGCGTGAAGAGGCACTACGGGATAGCCACCGACCGGTACAAGCTGATGCATTTCTATTACGATATCGATGAGTGGGAGATGTATGATCTGGAAACCGATCCGCATGAGATGCAAAATGTTTATAATGATCCCTCTTATGCTTCAGTGCGCGATGATTTACATATCAGACTTGACGAGTTAAGAGAGAAATATGGCGAAACTGAAGAGGATTCATTCAGGATGCGTCCTGTAAATTAGATTGGAAGTGCCCTCTTTGCTAAAAACTGGTTTAAAACAAAATAAATATGGAAACAAAACGAATTTCTTTTCTAATTTCCGGAATAGTATCTTTAGCTGCTTGTACTACAAGTAAGGACTATCAACCTGAATTTTCTAACCTGGCATAGACAGAACCGAAAAGGTTTTAATAATATTCTGACAAAAAGCAAGAATTTTAATTTCAAGCTTTTAAACGATTGTTTAATAAAACAAAGAGTTATGAAAAAGAAATCAAATTTAATAGTAATTATGGTGCTTTTTTGCTTGAACTTAATTCTTGTTCATTGCACATGTGGAGATGAAAAAAAAGATACGATCATACCGGAAGGTGAATGGGTTGTGCTATTTGACGGTAGTTCAATTGATCACTGGAGAGGAATTAGATCAGAGGGATTTCCAGAAGACGGATGGATAATAAACGGTAATGAGCTTATTGTTCTAGGTAGGACAGAAGAGGGTCCAGGAGGAAGGGATATCATTACTAAGAAAATGTATTCTGATTTTGTTTTAGAGTTAGAATTTAAACTTACGGAGTTATCTAATAGTGGAATAAAATATTTTGTCAGAGATGATTTCCCTGGTTATGAGAGAAGATTTTTAGGGCCAGAATACCAGCTTGTTGATGATGAAAAATATCCAGATGCTTTAATAGGCAAAGATCGTCAGACAGGAGCACTTTATGAATTAATACCTCCTCCGGATTCGAAAAAGTATTATCCTCCAGGGCAATGGAATAAAGCAAAAATTGTAGTAAACGGGGATATGGTTGAACACTGGTTAAATGGGGAGAAACTAATCACATATGATAGAAAAAGTGATGCATTGCAAGCTTTGATAGCTAAAAGCAAGTTCCACGACGTTGAAGGATATGCTGTTATTGATGAAGGATACATTTTGTTGCAGGGTCATGGGGAGGAGGTTTCCTTCAGAGACATAAGGTTGAAAACATGGTAAATCTAATTGCTATATCCTTTAAACGAAGATAATATTTTAACAGTTTGTTGAAAGTAGTTTTTATTCTTAAAAACTAGCTTACAGTTATTAAAGGCGAGAGGATGTCTACAAATAAAACAAATTAAACCTATGGACATAAATTGTAGAAACCAAAAGAAAAAAGAATTTTGATATATTTTTGAGTCGAAAGGCGATTAAGAAAAAACAGTATACTTTATCAACGTATTGAAATCATTACACTTGAAAAATCCAAAGGAATTTTGCAATAATGGTTTTTGCAGGAGAAATATTAATTTAATACAATTCCAATGCAGCAAAAGCTAGTTAAAGAAATCAGCAATATATTATTTCTGGCATCAATTATTATTTTTCCGGCCTGCAGCAGCTTTCAAGATCCAACTGCCGGTCAGATTTCACCCAAGCCGGTGGATATGGTCTATCCATATATTGATGCCGCCAATTCACGCTGGTTCTTTTTCAGTTCAGCCAGCCGTCCTTTCGGGATGGTGAACCTCAGCCCTGACACCCGGCTGGAAGGTGCCTGGGGTGCCGGTTATCTTTACAATGAGTATAAAATCAGGGCATTCAGCCATATCCATGCCTGGCAGCTCTCCGGAATCCCGGTAATGCCGGGCTCAGGTGAATTCAAGGGCCATCTCGGCCCTGATGCATACGGTTCCCGGTACAGTCACGAAAATGAAGAAGTAAGACCCGGGTATCATCAGGTATGGCTTGAAGATTATGACATTAATGCCGAGCTTACTTCCACTACCAGGGTGGGATTTCACCGGTACACTTTCAGCCGGCCGGGTAACAGCCATATACTGTTCGATTTTACCACCGACCTCGGACCATCGGCTACCAGGGAGGGATTTGTCAGAAAGCTAAGCAATATGGAAATTGAAGGTTATGCCGTCATGGATGGTACATTGCGCAGGCCCAGGCCTGTCAAGGTGTTTTTTGCAGCCCGGTTCGATAAGCCATTCGATTCTTTTGCTGGCTGGAAAGATGGTAAGCTTATAGATGCAGATGAAATTATTGAGGGATCAGCCACAGGGGCTTTTGTGAGTTTTGCCACCCGGGAGAACGAGGTAAGGCTGATGAAAGTGGGTATTTCCTATGTGAGCGTGGAACAGGCCAGGTTAAATATGGAAACTGAACTTCCCCACTGGGATTTTGATCGTATTGTAGATGAATCGGGAAGTGAATGGAACCGATGGCTCAGCCGTATCGAAGTGGAAGGAGGAACAAAAACAGAACAACGGCGTTTCTATACCGACCTGTGGAAAGCACTGCAGGGGCGCCGTATCATAAGTGATGTGAACGGGAAGTATTGTGATATGACAGGTCCCAAGCCCCGCACCGGGCAGATACCGCTGGATGAACAGGGCGTTCCTTTGTTCAATCACCATAACTCTGATTCTTTCTGGGGAGCCCAGTGGTCGCTTAATACCCTCTGGCACCTTGTTTATCCCGAAATAACTGAATCTTTTATCAATTCTTTTTTGCTGATGTATGATGACGGCGGACTTATACCAAGGGGTCCTTCAGGCGGTAATTATACATATGTAATGATAGGAGCCACTACCACTCCTTTTATCGTGAGCGCTTATATGAAGGGTATCCGGGGCTTCGACATAGAAAAGGCTTACAAGGGCATGCGAAAAAATCACATGCCCGGCGGACTGATGTCCAGGGCGGGTTATGAGCATGACACTCAAATTGGAGGGGGGCTTGAATTTTACATGGAAAGGGGTTATATACCCCATCCTTTGCTTGACCGGGGATATGGTTTTCATGAGGCCGGATCGGGTCAGACCCTTGAATATGCTTATCAGGACTGGACCCTGGCCCAAATGGCAAAAGCACTGGGTCACCTGGATGACTATGAACTTTTCAGCCAAAGGGCTTTGAACTATAAAAACATCTGGCATGCAGATTCCGGTTGGATGTGGGTGCGTGAGCAGGATGGCAGCTGGAGGGAACCTTTCAATATACTGGACTATGGCAATGGCTGGGTGGAAGGGAATGCCGCACAGTATACGTGGTGGGTACCTCATGATGTCGGCGGACTTGTTGAGCTGATGGGTGGAGAAGATTCTTTCAATACGAAACTTAACAAATCTTTTGAATCGGCTCAAAACCACGGGTTCACTTCGGGTGAATCACATAGCGTGGAAACCCTGAAAGAAAACCGGGAAGTATATGTAAATTATGGTAATCAACCTTGCATGCAGATGGCATTCCTTTTCAATCACTCCGGCGCACCATGGCTTACTCAGTACTGGACCAGGAAAGTGATCGAAGAGGTTTATTCCGGACTTTCACCTTATAGAGGGTACAGCGGTGATGAAGATCAGGGACTGATGGGATCACTTGCAGTGCTTATGAAAATAGGATTGTTCTCTACCAACGGGGGCACCAGCATTGAACCATATTACGAAATCGCAAGCCCTGTTTTTGACAGGATAACCATACATCTGAATCCGGAATACTACAATGGAGAGACTTTTGTTATTGAAACAGAAGATAACGGTCCGGGAAACTACTATATCCAGTCGGCCGAATTCAATGAAATTCCCCTGACTCAGCCCTGGTTAAGTCATAAAGAGTTAGTGGAAGGAAGTGTATTGAAATTGAAAATGGGACCTGAACCCAATAAATCCTGGGGGAACTGACGGTAAAAAATACCTTACTGCCGGCCGGCCAGTTACCCAAATCAATATAATGAAGGGATTCTCATCAGGGATATTCATAAAAAGACAGGAATGATGAACCTCACTTACAATATTTGTCGCTGTACGCAATTAAGAATAGTTGTTGCTCCCCTAGTGAGCGCAGCCGGACTGACGGGACAGGTATGCCCGGGCTTTAAAGGCACGATATTGTAAGTCTCAGATATATAGTTACATAAAAAAAGGATAAAATCAGGTTTTTAGAAAACTTACAGATATATTAGTTTAAAACAGCGGCACCGAGAAAAGTGGTTTTTCGAGGTGCCCTCAAAAAATTACCCGGGAAATGAAAAAGATGATATTAAAGTCCCTCGTTTTAAGCATTGTATTGTTAACCGTAATGGTACCATTCAGCTACCAGCAGGAAATGGAAAAGACTTCCGGACTAATTTTAACGGATGATGATTGGTTCACCAACAGTTACCGGAAGTTGTTTTTTGATTTTCACACCCAGCGTACCGCTGTTGACGTTGCCAAAGGTTTTGATGCATCCAGATGGGCCGATGAACTTGTTAAGAACAATGTTCAGGCTGTCTCGATACATTCTTCATGTGAATACGGATGGAGGTTTTACCGTAAAGGTAAATACGGTTTCATTCATCCACAGCTACCCCCCGGCACAGACCTTATAGGAGATATAACAAAGGCCTGCCATGAGCGTGGCATTAAAGTAATCGCCTATTTCAATGTGCTCATCAGCGAACCGTTTGTCGAGCACCGGCCCGAATGGTTAGCGCGCGACAGGGAAGGAAATATTATGGGAACCCGTATCTCGCTTTTAAGCCCGTACTTTGAAGAAATGCTGCTTCCTCAACTTGAGGAATTCGTACAAAATTACGATGTCGACGCCATATTCTTCGACTTTCTCCGTGTCCGGGAATCCTTTGATGATTTCACCCGTGCTAAATTCAAGAAAGCTACGGGGAAAGAACTCCCTTTAAATTCTAATGATCCTGCCTACGAAGCTTACGTGAGATGGATGCTGGACGAGTTTGCAAGAATGCGTGAGCAGGCCATAGAGGCAATACACAGGGGTAACGATAAAGTACTTGTTTCCATGAACTGGGCGTACACCTACAGACAGCCGGAAATTCCACCCGATGACATTGGTTTTTTGACACTTGACATATACCCAAATGACCAGGTATTCGATGCAAGTTATGTATCCAAGTACTGGAATACCCTGGAGAAACCATTTAATATCATGAATTCTGCCTTTCTGCGCTGGTGGGGCGACTGGGGTGTAAAACCAGCCGAAAGTCTCATGCAGGAATGTGCTGCCATAATGGCAAACGGATCTACCACCTGGATAGGTTACCAATACGATGTATATCATGCCGTAGAACCTGCTCTCATGGAAGTTTACCGTGAAACATTTGATTTTGTAAAGGAACGTGAACAATATGTAAGCGGGGCAAAGCCTGTTCCCTATATAGCTGTCCTTAACTCATTGCATGGTAATTTCACCCATGGGCCTACCCTGAATGCGGACGATACAAAACTCAGGGCCCTTTTCAAGATGCTGCTTGAAAGCGGTTTTCATTTTAATATATTCAACGAAAAAGGGCTTCTCGAAAACCTCGATAAATTTAAACTGGTCATACTTCCGGATCAAAGATATATTGAACCTGAGTTGGCGTCGGCACTGAGAGAATATGTGCGAAACGGGGGCAGTGTAATCGCCACCGGCCTCACGGGAACACAGGACTCAACGTATAAACCGACCGGCAAATTCGTACTGGATGATGTATTCGGCATCAGGCTTGAGGAAAAGGAATACCCCCATAGTCATTCCTACATGACAATCACCGACGGGAACCTGAAACAGGATGTTTTGGACATGCCCCAACAAGCATTCGGCGATGTTGTATACGTAACACCCGAAGGGGCTCAAACACTTGCAGAATTATGGGATCTGTACCTGAGAGGAGATGGTAAATACCTGTTAAGCAGTTCCCCTCCGGGCAAACCCACAGGTCATCCTGCTGTCACCATCCATGAATTTGGAAAAGGTAAAGCTGCCTATATTGCACAGGATATCTTTACGGCCTATACCCAAAGGATTCAATGGAACCTTAAAAATGTACTCCGGAACCTTATCAACATGAGCATTCCGGAAAAACTCATCGAAACGGACGCCCCGGGTATGGTTGAGGTTGTGTTAAATCAGAAGGGAAAGGACCTTCATGTTAACCTGGTAAACCATTACCGTGAAAAATCCCTGGGTGAGGCAATATCCATCACTGAGAACGTCATTCCCGTTCATAATATTCAGGTAAAAGTTAAAGTGGAAAGAAAACCAAAATCGGTAATGCTCGTGCCAGAGAAAAAGAAACTTGACTGGAAGATGGAGGATGGATACGTGGTTTTTACAGTTCCGGAATTACATATTTACTCTATTGCAGTAATTGAGCAATAGTTACTTGATTACTGCAACTGAACTAATTCCACGAAATACTCAACGTCTGCCGAAAGCTGATTACAGTTATGAAGGATAGCATGGCTGGCATGTGGAGTGGCCCCGGATCCGACAGGCAGGTCCGAGGGGAGAATATCTGATGAATCATGATGGAATGCGGTTTGATGCTTAATCCACTTGATTTATAAGATTAGTTTGCCACCAATCGCCTTCATAGGGATCATTCTGTTGCGGCACCCCGGGTGTGCTTCTTCCGTCAAGTATATACCTGGTAAGCAGATTCCTGAGTTCTGTGACCTTTTCCACATGGACACCCTGTAAATTGTTTTGCTCACCGGGATCTTCAATGAGATTATAGAGTTGAATCTTTGGGAGTGCATCAATAGCTGCTTTATCATTTGGTCCTGGGAAACTCCATCCACCTGAGTCCGGGCACAGGATAAGTTTCCAGTCCCCTTTTCTGATAGCGAAACTACCGTTAAAAGAATGCAGCACTGTAGCTTCCCTGAGAGGTTTATCAAGATTCTTTCCTTCAAAGACCGGCAGCAAACTGTAGCTATCCTCTCCTTCGTTATCTGATAGGTTATACCCGGCAATCTCAGCACAGGTGGCCATCAGATCAACAGTAGAAATAATTTCTTCCGATACTATCCCTGCTTTAATTCTGGCCGGCCATTTCGCAATGAACGGAACCCGCAGACCACCCTCAAATATATCTGCCTTATGTCCCCTGAATATATAACTTGGATAGTGTCCTTTTGACTCCAGTAAATCAAAATCTGCCTCTGGTGAACAACCATTGTCACTCGTAAAAATGACCAGTGTATTCTCTTCTATCCCGGCGTCCTCAATTGCTTTCAGCATTTGCCCCATATAATCGTCAATCTCCATTACAAAGTCGCCATAAGGATTCAATCCGCTTTTTCCCTGCCATTTTTCACCAGGCAAAATCGGAGTATGTGGCGAGGGTAAGGCCAGGTAAATAAAAAAAGGTTCAGGGCTTTTGGCATTTCGGGAGATAAAGTCAATTGTCCGCCTGAAAAAGTTGGGTGTTACATCTTGATGGATAAAATCGGCTGAAGTCGGACCTTTCCTCCACCAGGTATATTTACCTGTATCCACTGTTTCAAATTCCGGTTCCCGGGTTACAAATTCGTTTTCAACATAAACATAAGGGGCCATATCCAGGGAACCGGAGTGACCGAAAGAGTAACTAAAGCCCAGTTCTTTTGGCCCATTAGATATTGGTTTTGAAAAATCAATATTATCAAAATCCTCCGGGTTCCAGCCTTCTCCTCCAAAATCATCGGGGTCTTTGAGCGCCCAATCCCAACCCAGGTGCCACTTACCGATAAATGCAGTATTATACCCGGTGCCCTGCAGCATCGAGGCAACCGTGGTGCGTGTAACCGGTATCATTGCCTTTGATTTTCCGGTAAGAACTCCGTCTTTGAGACTGCTTCTCCAATTATAGCGACCTGTCAAAATCCCATATCTGGTCGGTGTACATACCGCAGAGGTACTATATGCATCTGTGAACTTAATGCCCTCAGATGCCATCCGGTCCAGATTGGGGGTCCTGATCCCGCTGTTTTCGTTAAAAGAAGAGAGGTCTCCATAACCAAGATCATCGGCAAGAACATATATGATATTGGGTTTCTTTTGGTCTGATATTTCAGCAGAACATCCGCCGATACAGCCAAGTGGTGTCAAGCCAATGAATAATAAATAGTTTTTCATCTGAAAGTGAAGTTTTTCTATTATTAACTCAAATATAAATAAAGTGCATCACTTTTTCAATTCCACCAGAGAATAATATAACTCAAGGGATATCTGGTTACGTTTGGTTTTTCAGGTTTAGGTTAGGGTGAATGATAAGGCTCCTGTTATGCGAAGGTTTTAGAAGTTCCATCAGTTTGACGGGGACTTTATTATATACATGCCCGGAAGCTTATGCAGGCAGCTTCTTTTATTTCCCCGAAAGGGTTATTATCTGATAGGCAAGCATGCAAATAAAAATATGTGCTTTTATTATTCTGTTTTCAGGGTTTCGACAGATGATACCAAGAATAAAATGCTAATTCAGAGTAATTCTTTATATTTATTCGCTAGTTTTTGAATAGGGTTATTAACTTCTTAGAGCGAATCTGTAAAAATGGCAATGTCAACCCAAAACTTGTGGCAAAAGGTAAAAAAGGGAAATATAAGAGCTTTTGAAATTCTATATAAATGCTACTTCTCTTCTCTTTGCCTCTATTCCTATGGGTTGATTCCGGATGAGGAGCTTGTTAAGGAGATAGTCAATGATGTTTTTCTGAAAGTTTGGGATAAGCGCAGCGAAATTGGTATTCAATGCGGAATTAAGCCCTATCTGTTCAGATGTGTTCACAACGCGTGCCTGGACCACTTGAGGTTAAAAAAGAATCTAAGAAAAAATCAGATAACCGAAATCTCTGATAAAATAAGGGAACTGGCAGATCCTGATGAAGAATATATATTTCAGCAGATAGCTCTTAAAAGGCTTGAAAAAGATGTTTCAATGAGCATCGATAAGCTTCCTGACAAATGCAAAGAAATTTTTATCCTGAGCCGGTATGAGTTGCTTTCCTATACTGAGATTTCTGAACGGCTCAATATATCGGTTAATACCGTGAAGACGCAGATATCAAGGGCCCTGGACAGTTTACGGGTCAGCCTTAAAAAATATTTGTAGCTGAAGGTATCAATTTAAGATCCGTTGCATATAATGGCAGAGACATTGGGGATAAATAAATTCCAGGTTTAGATCGCCTGTCATGGAGGTTCATGCTGATTTACGTGAATGCAATCACTGCACAGACCGGGCTGATTTTATAAATTTAGCAGCCATTTCCATACAGGGATGGCTTCAATCTTTTTGCCACTCATCTCCAACATCAGTTCGGTGTCCCGTGTGATGATCAACAAATGACGACACTCTAATACTTCTGCAATTTTCAGTAATGCCTTCACTTCCCTGTCAAAAGTGCCGGCGCTGTTGTCAGGGTCATAACAAACCTGAATTGCCGTGCCGGCATCAGGCACATAGAAATCGACTTCAATTCCCTTGTTGTAAAAATAGACAGCATCATTGCGTCCGTAATTACGCAATAGATTTATGGCCACCATATTTTCAAGCAAAGAAGTATTCCCATCCAACAGGAAAAGGTTCAACAGACCGTTATCGGTGAAATAATATTTAGGAGCAGTTTCTTTATC
>SLOS01000040.1 GCA_007132365.1 Bacteroidales bacterium
AGTTCAATGGCAAACTGGTCACCCTGCCTGGCTGCAGAAATGACATCGGGCAATCTGATATTTTCGATTCTGCCCTCCACCATTTTCTTGATGATCGAGTTTGTTCCTTCGCGGATCTTCTGTTTTGCCCTTGCAACAACGGAAGATCCGGAGGCAACGGTTTCGAGGCAGCCAATCTTCCCGCAGTCGCACAATTCACCGTCAGGTACCATCTGGATATGTCCGAATTCGCCGGAATAACCGGAGTGCCCCTGGTAAAGCTCCCCTTTGATTATCATTCCAAGTCCGACCCCCGCCCCAATATTAAGGCACAGGACGTTGGACTTGTTTTTGGCCAGACCAAACCAGGCCTCGCCCAGGGCCATCGTCTTTGTGTCGTGTTCAATATAGGCAGGTATTCCCAACAGGTCGCCAAAAATCTCATCGAGGGGTTTTTCCCCAAGACCCGGATAACTATAGCTGATATTGGTCTTCTTGTCGATGAGGCCGGGCAGGCTTATCCCTGCACCAAGAATGCTGCTTTTGTCGAGCTTTTGGTTGTTTATCAGGTCGTTTACCAGGGTTTTCAGTATTTCAAGGAGGGAAGCAACATCTTCAAGTCCTATGTCTTTCTGTACGGTTTTGCCGACGGGCCTGTTCATCAGGTCAAAAATGTTTATCCTGATGTATTTCCGGGTAATATCTATACCCATTATTCTGCGTGCCTCAGGGTTAAGGCCGAAAAAAACAGGTCTTCTTCCCCCCCTGGATTCACCTGTTCCAAGTTCAGATACCCAACCCTCTCTAATCAATTCATGCATTATCCTGGTCATCGTCGGGATACTCACGCCGGCAGGGATACAAAGGTCTGCTATCGTTTTTGATCCCTCCAGGTAAAGAATGCCAAAAATTTTCTTTTTCAGCAGCAGCTTTTTACCACTACCGTTATTTTTAACAGGTAATGATGATTTGTTTTCAAACAATTTTGATAAGTTCATGCAATCCTGTGTTAATTGTCATGACATCACGTAAAAATTGCCTAAAAATATAAATAAAGGTGAAAACAAATCAATTATTATAAAAAAGTTTTTGATGTTTTGATCAAAACGATCGTAATTAGGTGCCAGACTCTGGTGTGCCGATTAAAAGCCGGCAAAAAACAGAAAAGTGCCCAGGAAGTATTCCGGAACAGAGGTGCCATGATCACCGTCCTGAACAGTCACCAGTTCGACACCGGCAGCCCCTCTTGCGGTCATGGCTTCATACGCTGTAAGCGAGTTGAAATAGAATACAAATTCATCATCGGTTCCGTGGTACAATTTCAGGGGTGTTGATGGTTTCCAGTCATAATTGTCATTGTCAGCCAAAGCTTCCATAAACACAGTATCAGTTCCTGATAAGATGCCATCAGAAAACTGGCCGGTAAACAGTTTTTCCGGGTTTGTTTCCGTATTGGCAAAAATACCCTCATTCTCAATGACTGATGCGTGCGGTTGGTTGAAATAATAACTGTATGGCCTGTCAATACCATAAACCCGGTTATATGTGTCAAGCACCCAGATGAAATAGTTAATGTAAGTAAGTTCCCGGTCCAGACCCAGGATGTATTCTGCAAACAGTGTTTTGTTATATGCCCCGGCCCCGGCCGTAGCTGCGGTAACAGTCAGTCCGCGATCGTTCTCCTGCTCCAGCAGCTTCAGCAGCACCATTGTAGCATAACCGCCCTGGGAATACCCTGTAAGGAACAGCTTGTCTGATGCATTGAATTCATCGACGGCCATGTCGAATTCCCTGACAGCCCTTAGCATGTCACGTGAAGCTGTTGCAAGGGACCTTCCATGTTCATAGGGATGTTCAAGATGGCGTGAGGCACCATACCCCAGGTAGTCGGGAAGTGAGATTATATAGCCGGCCGATGAGTAGAACAGGGCAGCCAGGTACTGTTCAGACTGAAAGTATGACGGAGCATCCTCTTCCCTGGTAATCGTGCCGTGCTGAAAACTCATAAGCGGGAGGGGATCTGCGGTGGCCGGTACAAGAAGTGCGCCTGATGCCTCCACCGGATTGTTTCCGGTATCTGTTGTCACGTAAACTATCCGGTAGACTGAAATATCATACTTAACCAGGAACTCTATACCGGAAGTAGTAAGGCCAAGGTTACCAGCCATCTCAATAACTTCCCCTGCAGAATACTCAGCTATGATCTCCGCATCAACCAGGTATAGCGGATCGGGTAACCGGTCCTCCTTCTCTCTTTCGCAGGAAAAAACAAAAAATAGAGCGGCCGGGAGAAGGATTGGCTGAAAGACCTTATACAGTAATCGCATCATTTTAAACGTTTTCTCTTTCAGGCAGAACCTTTTGCGGGCTGCCTGGAGCAACCTTCGTTGTGCCGGCAATCGATATCCTGCCCGGAATCTAAAGCTGGCCGGATATAATCATTTTAATGCCCAGTCCCGCCATCTCGCCTATGGCTTTCTCCACGTCGCCGGGGTTCTGGCGTACACCTTCCACGGCATCGGTAATCAGCCAGGTTTTAAAACCTTTCCTTAGGCTGTCAAGGGCGGTCGACTTTACACAGTATTCGGTGGTCAGCCCTGCAACATATACTTCTTCGACACCGCTTTTCTTCAGAAGTTTTTCCAGGTTATCACTGGTGGCCTCAAATGCCGAATATCCGTCATCGGCATTACCCGTACCCTTGAGCAGGTGTACATCAATTTTACCTGTATCCAGAGCTGGGTGGTATTCGGCTCCTTTTGTGTGCTCAACACAGTGGGCGGGCCACTTGTCAAAATGAACGGTACCCTCGGGGTGCCAGTCCCTCGAAGCAATTACGAGATCAAACCTGCCGGAGATGCTGTTGATAACCGGCACTACCCTGTCTCCTTCCGGGGCAGGCAATGCGCCTCCCGGACAAAAATCGTTCTGAACGTCAACAATTATGAGTGCTCTCATATCACAACTGTTTATTTCGGCAAGCTTTCCGGCCGGCTGCAGCCGGTGTTCAGCCTGCCTGGTTTCTCTTTATTTTTTTTACCAGCCTGTCGCGTGTTTCCATTAATTTTTCACTGATCCCTACTTTATAGATATGCGGGTATTCAAAACGTTTGTGCTCGTCGGGAAGTTTTTTAAGTCTTTCCCGCGCATATTGCGCAATCTCATCAATAGTGCGGGGACTATGAAGAGGCTTCCCGTTCTTCATTACCTGTACAACAATTTCCTCCCTCTGAAAGTTCGAAATGTCACTCTGTTTTTCGGGATTGAAGGGGTGGTATATCATCCCGAAGCTCTCCTCCTGCTCAAGGCTTACTCCGTCAGCCTGAAAGCTGCCGTCCTCACCGGAATACCTGAAGACCCTTTTTTTGCCCGGCAGGATCATTTTTTCAATATTATCGGAAATCTTAAGCCTTTCACGGCCGTCACTGTAAACAAGCTTGTATACCCCGTCAAGCGCCGCAT
>SLOS01000297.1 GCA_007132365.1 Bacteroidales bacterium
ACAAAATAAAATGTATAAAGCATGGGGGTTCCATCGGAATTGAAATACTGAATATGAATTACTTGTTAAACATAACTAATAGAATATCAACTTGATAAATATACTTTATACAGATGAAAAATCTCACTATTTTCTCAATGTTAATTATTATCTCAGGTTTCTGGTTTTCAGCTGTTTCAAAGGATTATGATGAGGATGATATTATATCCATCTATGAGGGAAGCAGAGTGGTTTATGATGATAAGCTCGGTTTTGAAGAGTTTCCGGTTATTACCGGAGATTCTGATGTCAAGGTTGTTCAGGGAGTGCTTCGACGGCAATGGTGCCAGGCTCCTGAAGGTCGCTCACCTCTGGAAATCATAAGAAATTACGAAAGCGCCATCAAAGCAAGAGGAGGGGAGATTCTTTTCAGTACGCGTGATCCACAGGGTGCAGTTATTCTTGATGAAAAGCTTTCCGAATATTTTAAAACTCATCGAAGAGACCGTGGTCTTGCAACCAGTGTATTTTCTTACACCCATTTTCCCGGGCAAATGTCCGAATTTCTCACAGGAAAAATTTCAATTGGTGACTCGGATGTTTACATAGTAGTTGCTTCTGGATATGGACACTGGGCAGCCAGGCAGGGTGAGGTAACTTTTTTCGAACTGATTACACTTGAGGCAGAGCCTATGGAAATGGACATGGTTACGATGGATTTTCTAAGGGAAAGACTTGAAGTTCAGGGTCGTGTTGCCGTTTATAACATATATTTCTATACAGGGGAATCGGAGGTCAGGGATGAGTCGACCGAGGCACTTGAGGTTATTTCTGAATTTCTTATACAGTATCCCGATGAAAGGTATCTTGTGGTTGGTCACACAGACAATACGGGCAGCTATGACATGAATCTTGAACTCTCAGAAGCCAGGGCCCGTGCTGTTGTTGAAAAACTGGTTGATGAATATGGTATTGATCCGGAACAGCTGAAACCGGTCGGCGTCGGTCCGGCATCACCGGTGCTGAGTAATTCGACAGAGGAAGGAAGAGCAAGAAACAGGCGTGTTGAGATTGTGGAAATGTAGCTGTTTTTGCTTGCAAGGGATCTGTTTTATTATCCCAATTACCTATATTTCTCCTGTAAAAAGCCGAAATTTTGTTTCAATTAAATAACAAAATTCCGACTTACAGAAGGAATTGCTTCGCTTTAACTAATATTATGTTTAAAATGCAAACTGTGCTCATCAGGTTATAAAGTCATTATTTGGAAATATTACTTTTCAATACGTTGAATGCTCATGCCAGGTTGTTCTTCTTTGATCTGATGTTGATTGATGAGGATTTTCCATAAAATTTTTTTATGCGTCTGTGTATAATTTTACGCAGAAAAAATTTTATGTACATTTGAAACTTATTTGGGCCTTATTTGGGTCTTATTTGGGCCTTATTTGAAACTTATTTGGGCCTTATTTGGGTCTTATTTGGGCCTTATTTGAAACTTATTTAGGCCTCATTTGGGACTTATTTGTAAAATATATCCTACTATTGTAAGCAATTTAAAAGTAAAATACATTTTCACAAAATATAGAAATCTTGGCATTACAAGAAGAACTGGAAGAACAGGGAGTGTGGCTTTTCAGGTACAGAGGCACGCTTCCATTAATTATTCTGGTTATAGGTACCTTTTTGTACCTGAGAACTGAAATTTACCCTGAAACTTTTATTCTGGAAGGTACTCCACATGAAATTTATTTCGAGACTTTTTGTTTGTTATTAAGTTTAACCGGGCTTGCAATTCGCACATATACCGTTGGTCACACTCCCAGGAATACTTCGGGCAGAAATGTAAAGGAACAGGTGGCGGAAAAACTTAATACGACTGGAATATATTCAGTTGTAAGGCATCCGTTGTATCTGGGCAATTTGTTTATGTGGTTGGGCCCTGCAATGATGACCGGGAATTTTTGGTTTTTAGTAGCTTTTATTTTCTTCTACTGGATATATTATGAAAGAATAATTTTTGCTGAGGAGCAGTTTTTACGTATGAAATTTGGCAAACAATATACAGACTGGGCAAAAAAGGTTCCCGCATTTATACCGGGGTTTTCAAATTTTACCAAATCAGATTTATCATTCAGCTGGAAAAAAGTTTTAAAAAAGGAAAAAAACGGACTGGCAGCAGTTTTCCTAATTTTCTTTGCTTTTGATGTCTCCGGTGAATTGATAGGGGGCACAGCAAATTTCAATTATTTTGTAATGATCGCATGCATCCTGAGCGTATTCCTGTATGTTATATTGACATACCTGAAGAAAAAAACTGAAATACTTGATGAGGCGGGAAGGTAGCCATGTTTTTATCCCGGTTATTCATGTGTATAAAACAGGTTATTGAATTAATGATCAATTAATTACATGTTGAAGGTTATTCATACTCAGTATTTCAATTCCCATGGATCCCCCTGTTTTATACATGTTATTTTTTGAGACTTTAGTATCATGGGGATTCATGTGTATAAAACAGGTTATTGAATTAATAATCAATTAATTACATGTTGCGGGTTATTCATACTCAGTATTTCAATTCCCATGGATCCTCCTGTTTTATACATGTTATTTTTTGAGACTTTAGTATCATGGGGATTCATGGAGTATATCCGGTATTATTAATCGATTAGAAATTTGTCAGCCTGAGTTGTCTTAATGCCTTTAAATGTCAAACATTATCGGTCTGTTTGTGAATCGGACTGATCATAAGATAAATCAGGTTATCGGTTTACAATTTCTGTTGATTTATATTTTTTAAAAAGCAATGATTCTGGGGTTTAAACCGGGTAAACTAATCAGCGCTAAATTAAAATTGGATAAAAATGATCAGAACAGGGTTGATTCTGCTTTTACTTATAGCAACCAAACCCTCAGAAGCACAGATACATGGTTGTACAGACCCGTTAGCTGTAAATTATGATTCTTCAGCAACTCATAATGATGGCAGCTGCTTTTATGATTTGACAAGGGTTTCTGTTTCAAAAAGCTGGGACCTGCCGGAAGTTGTGGAGGAAACCTCAGGTCTTATTATATGGAATGATCGAATATGGACACATAATGATGATACCGACATAAATATTTATGCTTTTGATACGATTGATATCTATAATTATGATATCTACCCGTTAACAGGAACTGTAAATAATGACTGGGAAGAGATTTCGCAGGATGATGACTATGTCTATATTGGAGATTTCGGAAACAATTCCGGAGGCAACAGAACAGATCTTAAAATCCTGAGAGTAGAAAAAGGTTCACTTTTAGACAAATCGCCGGTTATTGACACTATTCATTTTTCTTATTCATTACAGACCGATTTTTCCTCAACCGGGCCAAATAATACTGATTTTGATTGTGAAGCATTTATTGTGACAACTGACAGTATTTATCTGTTTACAAAAGAATGGGTCAGTGAAATGACCAGTGTATACTCTCTTCCCAAAACACCCGGAACTTATGTAGCTGATTATATTGAAACATACAATGTTGAGGGGTTAATTACGGGTGCAACCTTCCTCGAAAGAGAAAAACTCGTCGTTTTATGTGGTTATACCTCCACATTGCAACCGTTCTTGATTTTATTGTATGATTTTCAAAATAATCATTTTTTCAGCGGTAATAAAAGGAAGCTTCCGGTTAATCTGCCTTTTCACCAGGTAGAAGGAATTGCCACAGAAGACGGGCTGATTTATTATATATCAAATGAGAAGTTTTCTTATTCAATTATTACTACATACCAGAAACTGCATAAAATTGATTTAACCAACTATCTCAGCCACTATCTTGACAGTGACCCACATAGTGCAAATTCAGTTTCACAAGGCAAAATTATTCTGTACCCAAATCCTTTAAGAGACATCCTGAATGTTGAATTTCCGGAAGTTTCGCAGGGTATGGTGATTTTTATTTATAATAATACAGGCCAATTAGTGAAATCAAAAAATGTTAGTGATGGTATTCTGCATCTCCCCCTGAATGTCTCTGATTTACCCCAGGGCATCTACTACCTGTCAATCAAGAGTAAAAATATTAATGGCAATTTTAAATGGCTTAAGAAATGACAGGAACCCAACCCGGTCATGAATGGAACCGGTGAAGGGTTTGATGTAAAGAAGTGATACCAGTTTTGTCTCCCTTTCGGGGAAAAGAACGCTGAGGATCTCCAACTGGAATTCAGTCGGCGATTCCCCAGCAGTAATCTTCTGAAAAACATTAAAACTACGGTAATATATCAGCAGGAATTCCTTCCAGAGGTTTAATCTCCACACTCTTAACAAATAGCTCGGCGCCTTCTGACTGTATCTGGATTTTGCCTGATACAAGAGGCCATATTTCACCATTTTCATAAGTGCCGGTATTGTGGTTGACCATTACCGTTTCACCATTAACAACATGAACAGCTATACGCCCAAAGCAATAAAGCTCAATGGTGTTCCATTCGCCCAGTGGTTTCTCATTGTCAGGATTCTTTACCACATGCCGGCCGTTTGCATGCTCGCCAAACTGAACCCTTTCGGCACCAGGGGTAAATACCCACCGGTCAATCTCTTCATCCCATACCGCTTCCGTTTCAATTGTAGTATTCTCCATCAGGTAGTTATCTCCCAGGCTCTGATGCATCATCTGAAATTCTATATTGGGCATCCATGTTCCGAAAGCCACGCCGAAATCCCCAAAACTGTGATACAGGAGACCGCTGTTTCGTCGGGAGTAAACTTCATCTCCCCATCTGAACACCAGACGAAGATGATAATTTTCAAATGACTCTTTTGTAGCAAGAGAACCATTAATAACACCTGATATACGAATTACATTGATTCCGTTGTCTTCAACAACTGAAAAAACTTCTTCGATCGTGGCTGCCTCAGCCAGATCGTCAAAATCGGGACCAAGGGATGATCCGAGGAACTTATCCCAGTTTTCAAGATTCTCACCGTTAAAGAGCTGTTCCCATTCCGGCTCTCTCTGGCAGGCACTGAAGATCAATGCAAAACTGATAGTAACGGTTACAATGTAGGTTTCAATGGGGAATATTTTTTTCATGAAGTTAAGGTTTGGTTAATAATTATTTTTGGAATAACGATAATATTGTCAGGTAATATGGCTTGCTATTTCCGAAGCTCTGTGAGCACCGAGTAGCCGGTCAGCCTGCCTCTCCTGTTATAAGTTTCTGTTCTTACAAATCCGACACCATCGGCAATCCATTCAATAGCACTGCTGCTGGTTGTTATAAATCCGGCCTTTGTTGTTAAATCATAGCTGATTTTATAAGTTGAAAAGGTCCCTGCATCTGTTGTTATGTCTTCAATTCCTTCTATTGTCCTGTTGGAAATGGTAAGGACTAATGTAAGTAACGTTGCTTGTCCGCTCTTGACAACCATTTGAAGTTCACCATCAGGCAACTGATCACCAGGGCTCATATTTGCAGGATAAAGGAGGTTGTCAGCAGTTATTTCAATACCCATATCCTCGTATGCAGCGATTGTATTAGGATCAAGGAAATCTCTAAGGTCAAACCTGAAAACCCCGTCCTTGCAGATAATTTCAAGATCACCGGTAAGGATTTCATTTTCATCATCATCGTAACTGGTTGTCCGCACTGTTACACGGACATCATTTCCACTTACTGTTTTATCAATAATTTCCTGCCTGCTGATTGAAGTGAGCCTGTCCCGCCGGTCATAGGATTTCATTTCCCGCACAGTACCGATTTCATCAGGGAAATACATAGGGCATTCCTGTGCATTGAGCAAGGTGCTAAATATGAACAGGAAAAGGAATGCTAATCGGATCACAGATTTCATAATAATTATTTTTAAGGGTTAACAACTGTTGTTTTAATTCGCTGTAATAATTTCAGTATTGTGTTATAACTCGAACAATTTTAATTGATTATATTTTCATCTGATTTGTTCATTCTTTGAAAATGCTGTAATAATTTATGTGTGCAGATGTTTGTAATGGTAAAAATATATAAATTAGAACATATTTAAAAAATTCACATAAATTTGTTTACAGGTGCAGATTAAGCTCACTTCAGTTATGACAGGATTTCTGTTTCTTTACATGTAATTTCAATTATGACATGATTTCTATTCCTTATACGGAATATTGATTTCAGGCTATGGAAACAAAGGATAAGAATACTGTTGAATTCACAATGGCTGCAGGCCGGGTACATTTGATAATGCTGGTTATGATCATACCCATTGTGCTTGTTTTTTCAGGCTTGTTTATTCTGATATGGGATTATGAGGCTCTTGCTTCAGGCCTGCCATTCCTGGTAAAATATTTTATACCTGTCACTTTGATCGGTATTGCAGCACATGAATTGTTGCACGGTCTTGGCTGGAGTTTGTTTGTCAAGGATGGTTTTAAATCGATCAAATTCGGATTTAACTGGAAATTTCTTGCTCCCTATTGCCACTGCAAACAACCGTTAAAAGCAAGGCACTACGGAATAGGAACAGCATTACCCCTGTTGGTCACTGGAATACTGCCTTCCTTATTTGCAATCGGATCTGGAAACAGTGCCCTGCTCTATTTTGGCATCATATTTACCTGGGTTGCAGGCGGAGATACTATCACGTTATTTATGATGAGAAGTCTTGGCAAAGATTGTTATGTATACGATCATCCGGATAAAATGGGGTTTTATGTTAAATTGAATAATGAATAAATTTCAAGTATTAAAATCAAAAAATGTCTCCCTTTATAAAATAGGTATAATCAATAAGTTGATTTATGCTTTGGTGGTAATGATTTTGCCTTTCCTGGCCTTTTCATTGGCCATTATTGAAAGGTTAAATATATCGGATGATTTATTTATTGGTTTAATTGCTCTGTGGCTTGTAGTTTTCCTCGGGTTGATCATTGTTTCGCGGACTATTAACATGAAGTTTGAGAAACTTGGAGAACTGGTCGTTACTCTTAACGGGATAAAGAAAACAATCAGCGGGTTTGAGACTTATTTCGATTATAACAGGATCAGGGAGGTTAAAGTCAGGGATCACATTAAAAGCATTTTTTTCCCTGTAAACAGGGATAGGGCTGAAGCCTACCTTGTAACTATAATTACCGATGATCTTACTGTCGAAAAGTTTGTTGTATCCAGCCAGTCAACAAGCATCCCTGAAGTCAACTTTCTGGATTCATTAGAATTAATTGAAAAATACAAAAATATTAACCTAAGGATAAAAAGATGAAGATTAAGTGCAACTTTATGATAATAGTCTTGCTGGACATTGCAGTATTGGCCATATCTGTATCACGACACCCGCACCCGGTCAGGTAAATAAAGCTTATCTTCCTATTCTGCAAGATCTCGCTATTCTACAAGATCCCGGAGTTTCCTGGTTATCTCATTGGTTTCGGAACGTACTTCCCGGAGTGTTTCTGAAGTATTATCTATCACATCATTCCAGGTTTCCAGGGTGGCTTCATCAATTAATTCAAGTTCTTTTTCAATAATTTCTTTTTGTTCCTTCAATGCAGAATCTATTTCTTCGAGTTCTTCCTGCAATTCACCCTGGGCCTCTTCCATATGGTACTCTACAATTTCAATGCGTTCTTCGATATCGTAAAGAATATCATGTAGATTATCAGAAGCGTCTTCTTTAAGTTCATTAAGCTGCTCCTGCCTTACCCTGTCGGCGCCACCACCACCGCAGGCACCAAGAATCAGGGAAAACATAAAGATCAGAGTCAAGACAATTAATTCTGGTTTTTTCATAATATCAGCCTGGTTTTTAGTTAAAATTTTATACATCACCCAATTTGCTAAATTACAAAAATCAGAGTATTTAAACAAATGATTTTAAGGTTTTTATTATTAGTAATATACAGTAAGACACTTCTTAAAAGATGGAACGATCCATCCGGGATAGTAGTTTTACCGGTTAACTATAATTCCATCTATCTGGTCAAACACCTTATTTTTTTTCATCTCGCAGGTTTTTTTGATCTCGCAGGAATATTAAAAACATATTCAATTGAGTTAACATAGCTCAGATAAATGTCTGATAAACAATTAAGATTTATTTTATCTCTTTCAGCCAATTCCAAAATAAGCAAACCTTCAAAAAATAATTATTTTTGTGCCTGATTTCAGCCGGAAACCTATTTTCTGCTGCTGATGGTTTCCAGGAAGGAGGTGTAGGTTATCATAACTTAAAATACTTATTTAAACTATGGAATACTTTTCAGATCAGATGGCCAATGCAAATATACTCAATCAGTACTGGCTGACATTTCTGCTTGTCATCTCCATGGTGCTTGTATCCCGCACTTTTGTTGCGGGCACGAGGTATTCACCAATATTGATTATTGTTGTGTTTGGGCTGATAATGGGTTATGTTCTGGTAAGTACCGGAATGGGTACACCGGGATTAGGTGAGTTTCCCATTATCGACTTTACCAGCAAGGTCACTATAACCGCACTCATTGCCTCTTTTTTTGTCGGCGGACAGGAGATCAGGAAACTCATTACAGACCAGGAAATTGATAAAACGGATATAGTAGTCCCTTCGGATGAGGAGATGTTTCTTGGTACAAAATTTACCCAGTTCATGTTTCTGATCCGTTCCTTTTTTGTGCTGGTGGGAATTGAATCATTGAAGCGCGTAATAATCGGATACAGCAATAACGAGCCGCTTGATGCATTTTATCCTCTGCTGGGGTATCTGGGACTGGTGGGATCGATTATTCTGATTGATTATCGTGCTAAAATTACCAACAAACCGGTTTACATACGAAAGGGTATTTTTGAAACTGCCATTATTCTTGGTATTCTCATACTGTCCTGGCATTTATCCGGATTGATCCGACCTTATATAGCCCTGCCGGAAATATTCTTCGCAATGGTCCTTTCAGTCACAATTGGATTATTGATGCCCCGCTGGAAATTCGGGCCCACTATCAGGTCATTGCTTTTTGCCGGAATTCCGGTAGTGCTTGCTGCAAATTTTATGGTCGGAGGATCAAGAATTGCCGAGGCCTTTACCCTTACCGGGATGACAGCGGTGCTTTCATTCGGGTTTTTCGGGCAGTTACTCTGGATGTTTGGTGGCTTGACGATTCTGATTTTAATCGGTAAAGCAAATCACATGAGGAACCTTGCCCCTGGTATGGCAGGATCATTGTCGCACAGCGGACTCACAGGAGCCTGTACTGCCGGGGATCTCGGACCGGAAGCACAGTTCAGGGCTCCCATCATGATAAACATCCCTTTCATTGGACACATTTTTGTTTTTTCCATACTTGCTGCAAGTGCAACCACAGGCAAATTGCTGATTCCCTATACATTGATTGTTGTTGCCGTGGGAATAGCGCTTACTGCCTGGGCATTAAAAACAATGAGAAACTCAAATAACAAGGAGACCAAAGAGATCAGAGGGTTGATGATATTCTCCCTGGGCTGGCAGTTGGTGGCTGTGTTTGGTGGCCTGCTGATACTTTATATTGGTGGAATGGGGCTGAACGATTCGGTAATGGCCAATGCATCTGCCATTTCTCATTTTGGGCTTTTCGCTGCAATTCAGGGTGGCATGTTTGGTGAGCAGGCATCCGGACTTATTGCTTTTGTTTTTGCAATGCCGTTTCTTGTGCATCCGCTGGTATTTGGCATATTTGGAAAAACAGCTGAAAACAACGGTATAATGCCTGTAAAGATAGTTTACATCCTGGCATTTATAGGAGTTTTGGGTGTATCTTATGCACTGGTATTTTAAATTGCTTTAATACTTTTATTTGATCTTTTATTCACTTATCTTTAATATTCCATAAAAAGACTGTGGTGGTGGCCGATGTTCATCAATGCTGCCATAAGGATGAAATTTATTTTAATAATTCAGGGTCATGACGAAACTTATTTTAAATAAACTTGATTATCTGAGAATTCAGAAATGTATTGATGAAGCAAAGGAATTAAAATCGATCACTGTGTCAGAATCTGAAAGCCTGATGAAAGAACTCAATTCAGCCGAAATACTTGAGCCTGAAAAAATTCCATTTAATGTAGTGACGATGAATTCGATTGTTAAAATCAGGTTTTTAAATTCAAACAAGCAAATCCAGTTTCAGATAGTGTATCCCAGACAAGCCAATGTCAGGGAACAAAAGATATCAATTTTTTCGCCTATTGCAACCGCGCTTATCGGATATAAGGTCGGAGATGAAATAGAGTGGATTGTACCTGGCGGTCTTACAAAAATAAGGATTGATGATATTATTTACCAGCCCGAAGCTTCGGGTGATTATAACCTGTAGTTCAATCACACATGCCTTTCTGGCAAAGCCCCGCCAGGACATGACCGCACCCAAAGGATGCGGGTTTTTAAGATGAACTAAAAACTGGATAACCGTTGAACAATCTCTGAACTTTTACCATGCTATTTTGTTCATAGTTAAATTAAAACAGTTAAACATATTTTTTAACTTAATTACTATGAAAAATTACCTGGTAATAGGCGGATCATCCGGAATAGGCAGGGAACTGGCATCTATGCTTGCCCGGGATGGCCATAAGGTATATGCTACTTATCGCAATACTCCGATCAGTGATAAAACATCAGGGGTGGAATATCATTATGTTGATGTGGCTCAGGAAACACTGAATTTTGACTTTCTTCCTGAAAAAATCGACGGACTGGCCTATTGTCCGGGAACTATCAACCTCAAGCCATTTGTAAGGGTTAAGCCCGAAGACTTTATCGCCGATTTCAATTTACAGGTGCTGGGTGCAGTGAAGGTAATACAGGCCCTGCTTCCCAGGCTCAAGAAGGCTGAAACGGCTTCAGTAGTTATGTTTTCAACAGTTGCGGTAAAGATGGGATTCAATTTTCACAGCCTTGTTTCAACCTCCAAGGGGGCGGTGGAAGGACTCGCACGGTCTCTTGCCGCAGAGTTTGCGCCTAAAATAAGGGTTAATTGCATTGCTCCCTCAATTACCGATACACCGCTTGCATCAGGGTTGCTGAATTCCGATCCGAAACGGGAAGCAAATGCACAGCGCCACCCCATGAAAAGAGTCGGCAGACCCGCTGATATTGCAGAGATGGCTGCCTTTTTGCTGTCTGACAGATCCGGATGGGTTACTGGCCAGGTGTATGGTGTTGATGGAGGCATATCCTCGCTGAAGGTAAATTAAAAGGCCTATTGGTAAATATTTTTAAATGCGCTAGTTACCATAAGGATTTTTTAAGGAGTTTAGCTGTTTTAAACTTTTGTCAATAGTTGGCAAGTGTTAGTCAATTAATAAAAATACTTGGTCAAAAATTTTAATTAGGTAATCGAATTATTATTAAATTTATAAACAATTTATAAACATCATTAACCATAAAAATTTAAATCCTATGAAAAGAAATCTGATTTTGTTAGGTTTGTTGGCTTTTATTGCCTTTTCCTGTGAAAAGGATGACCTTAGAAAAGGTCCCCCCGCCGGAGTACCAAAGGGAGGGAATGTTGATCTAGCAGCACCTCAGGCTGCCCCGGCTCCTGGTGCACAATCAATTGCTGATATTGTTGTTGCTTCTAGCGAAGCGGATCCAGCCGAGTTTACCCTGCTACTTGCAGCTCTCGAGTACACCGGGCTGACCGGAGTCTTCACTGGTGGCGAGCAGTACACTGTTTTTGCCCCGACTGATGAGGCTTTCGGTAACTTGGTCAATTTACTAGCCGAAGATCTTGATGACGATATACTGGCTGCAGATGGTCCATTTGCCGCGATCGACGATCTGTTCGGTGACGGTACTGTAACAAACGTTCTTTTATATCACGTGGCTGAGGGCCGCCGTGCTGCAAACAGCGTGGTACCCCCGGTTCGCCCACGTACTATCACAACCCTTCTGGGAGCAACCTTTACGGTGGACCGCGATGGTGTGATCACTGATTTGTTCGGGCAGAAGGCGAATATCGTTGATGCTAACATCTCAGCCTCCAACGGTATCATTCACGTTATTGACACTGTAATATTACCTCTGGAATAAAAGAAACCCAAAAAAATTGAGTTCCTGATCCGCTTTATCAGGATCTCAGCAAGGAGGCTGTCCCAGAAGGGCAGCCTCTTTTGCATTGTAAAAATGCTACCTCCTGAAATGCCACCTCCTGAAGTATCACCTCCCAAAACGATTTCTCGGGTCGGGCAAAAGCATCACCTTCCGCAACTTTTTTCAGGGCTGGATAAAAATGTCATCCTGGGTGAATATTTATCTCACCCTATGATTTTTTATATCAGCGTTATAATCTAAATTGACTATTTCCTTGAGTATTTTTTTATAAGTGCAAGAAGATACCTTGACCGGAACTGGTTGCTGGCAAGGATCTGCTTTGCAGGCGGCAGCTTAAGTATTACCCCGAGCACTGCTGCCATCGCCCTGTGGTTGAACAGAACCTGGTTGTCGAATATCAGGTTCTGCAGCTTCCCCCGCTCAACAGCCATCAAAACCACCCTGTGCACCGAATTAACCGGGGTAATTACCCTTTGCTCACGCAGTTTCAATTTCAGTGCATCCGCAGCAGTTGCATATAAAACCTACACGCTCCTGTACGTTTTCGCCAAATTGTACAAGATTATTGCCGTATGCCATCTCAAGCAGGTCAAGTCCTTCGGCAACATCAACCTTCCTGGCGATCCTGTGCCGTACAAGCGATTCTGCCGGTCTGTTAAAGGTCATGCATATCTCCATGGGAGCTTTGCAGTTTTTGCCCATATGCTCCATCTTATGCCTGCAGTAACATACACCAATTCCTATCTGTGCAGCCGTTCTTATCACCTCTGATGCCCTCTCGTAGCTGAGAACATGAAGGGCGTTTTCGTTTGACAGAACTTCCTCATTTACAAAAGTCCTTCCCAGCTGAGTCTCTCCATCGAGGAAAAGATTCCTGATAAAATCCTCCTCAACATTGATGTACTGGTAAAAAAGCTCTGACAGGGTTTTCTGGTCAATATCACTCCTGTACCTCATGAGGGAGAATTCGAAAAAACCTGCCATGGGCGGTGGCAGGGAGTATGTGG
>SLOS01000232.1 GCA_007132365.1 Bacteroidales bacterium
ACTTCTAATGAATCTCAGGGGGAACCCATATGTAATATGCGAACGAATATTTGAGAAACCATCAAGGTTGACAGGTTGCGAGAATTGCGAACCTTTCTTTAATACATACCCGTTTGCAAGGGTAGTATCTGCCCTTGCAATAATTGTTGAATTACCAATGTAATCGTTGGAGATATTTCCAAAAATGGCAGCAATGAAATTAGTTGATTTTTCGGTGTTGACAGCATTGTAACGTGACATGAAAAAATGGCTGTAACTGTGGTCAAGATCAGGGTTTCCCGAAGAAAGAAGCATCGGGTTGGAATTATCCACTACCTCCTGGAGCTGTGTAACGGAAGGAGGGCTTGTGCTTGTACGGTAGCTGAAACGCAGGCTTTTACCCCTTTCAATATCATAGGTCAGCATCACCCTTGGTAAAAAATTTTGAAAATCTCTTTCTGGCAATTCAAAGGCGTATGGGAACTCCTGGTCTGCGGTCAGCAACGCGTGCTGATACCCCATCTCAAGTGTAAGATTGTATTTTTCTCCGCGAAGCCGGTAGCCCAATGAACCTCTTTGTGTCAGATAGTTGCTGCTGAGCCTGTTTGACAGTTCAGCTTCAAAATCCCTGTATGATTCAGCATCCGGATCCCAGCTGTTTGTTATCCTGTCGTTCTCGCTGGTTGCCCGGGAAATATTGTAACTTGCCTGCAGCAATCCATTCTCACCCAATGGTTCTGTATATGTTATATTTGAGGACAGAGTGATGTTTACAGTTTCAGAGTCAGATTTCTGTTTAAGGTAATCACTCAGGGCGTCCTCCCCATGCCCGGGATCACCCTCACCGGCAAAATAATCACTCAGGGCATCCAGATAATAGAGGTTTTGGTTATTATTGAAGTTGGTACTTAAATTTGTTGAGAGGCTGCGCCCTGACCTATTAAACCTGTGCCTGTAAATCAGGGAACTGCTGTAATTGTAGCCGCTCAGGTCGGAATCATAACCGGTCTCGGACATGCTCAACAGATTGTTGCCTTCAAGCAGGTTCATGGCATTCATGTAGCTATCGGCAGTGTTGCTTTGCATTGTCATCCGTGGAAGAAGGATCAGCGAGTTTTTATCGTCGACATCCCAGGTCACCCTCATGTTAATACGGTGATTACTGTTCCTGCTGCTTGACTCACTATCCTCCAGATAATACTGGCTTTCTGTTTCATCAAGATAATATTGCCTGTCGGTGAACTGATCAGTAAAATTGTCTGATATATTAAAAAAATAACTGCCCGTAAAATTCAGATTGTCACTGAGCCAAGAATCACTGTAATTGATCCCAAGTGCATGGGTCGTATTATCCCCATGCTGCGTGGAAATCCGGTAATCTGATACATGTCCCGTTGTTCCCCCGTCAGGTCTGCCTCCTCCCTGTGCAGCCCGGCCCATTCCGCTTCCCATTCCACCTCCTCTGCCGCCTCTGATTGCCCCGGCAGACAGGCTTATAATATCTTCACGTGAAAAATTCTGCTCATTAACATTATTACTCATACCCAATATTGAGATACGGCTGTTATCCATAAATATATTAGTTGCCAGACCCAGCTGATAGCGCTCGTCACCTCCATATCCCGAATAGGCCCTTCCAAACTGGCCGCTTCGGGAATCAAGCCTGGTTACAATATTGATGGTTTTGCTTCTTTGTCCGTCATCAAAACCGGTAAGTTCGGCCTGGTCGCTCAAACGGTCATACACTTCAATCCTGTCGATAATTTCTGCCGGAAGGTTTCTCAATGCAATAGAGGGATCATCTCCGAAAAACTCGCGGCCGTCAACCAGAACCCTTCTTACATCCTCCCCCTGCGCGGTAACTTTACCGCCATCTACCGTGATACCCGGCATTCTTCTTATAAGGTCCTCAGCACTTGCATCGGGGTTAACCTTAAAAGCCTGTGCATCGAAATCAAGAGTGTCGCCCCTTAGCCTGGCAGCAGGTCTGTAACCTGTAATCTCAACCTCATCAAGATGCGCCCCTTCCTTCATAAATAATATTCCAACATCGTTTTGATCTGATGATGCCCTTACAGCCTGGTCTCCTTCGAGGACAAGTGTCTGGTATCCAACGAAAGTGGCTTTAAGGTTATACCTGCCGCGGTCCAGTTTAAGTGAAAACTCACCTGTGGGATCCGTCATTGTCCGGTATATTCTGGTTGTATCCCTGAAGTGGATAAGAGAAATATGCGCTCCTGCAAGAGGAGTCTTATCATCCGCATCCAATATAACACCTTTAAGAGTGACTTCCTCACGAATACCTGACTGACCACCCTGTTGCCGCCCTCCCTGCTGGGCGGACAATATCAAAGGAATATTTAGGAACAGGGTTAAAAACAATGTAACTCTCATTTTTAATTATTTATAAGACGTGAATGAAATTAAGTATAATTGGTTAGATACATTTTTTCAAAATAGTTTAATGCAATAAGTGCATTTAACAAATTTTAGAGGAAAAAAGAAGAACCGGATGATATCCTCCCCGGGAGTGGATATGAAATTTGTTATCAAATCGGGATTCCATTATTATCATCAATCTTTTTCTAATTTTTGATCACTTATAAGTCCTTTTTTGTCATAAATATATTTGTATTAATCAAAGAATTAGCATTTTGAACATTTTACAATTATTAATGCCGTATATTGCAGATACTGTCGACAGGTTACAGTATAAAGGTATATGTCATTGCATGAATTAAAAATATTGACCTCTGTAAGTACACCTGAGATTATTCTCAACCCAAACGGGGTTCTCAGAATAAAAGGCCGGTCAGTGATTGCAAATGCTAATGGATTTTGCATGCTGATAGATGAATGGCTTGATAAATACATTTGCAATCCTGCCGATAATACATCTGTTGATTTTCATCTGGAATACATTTCCACAAGCAACCTTAAAATCTACATCCAATTCCTTAAGAAAATTGAATCCGTCAAATTAAAGAACAAAAAATATATCATCAATTGGTATTATGATGAGGGTGATGAAGATATACTTGAAATGGGAGAATATATTTCTTCAATCCTGAATATCCCTTTTAACTACATATATATATCTGACCCAACCCTTCCTGATTGAAAAAGGAGTTGGGTTTAATATGACAAAAGAAACTTATAAAGACCTTTTTATTTCAAGGTTTATAAATGCGTTGGATTTTCAGAAATGCTGCCGAATTGTCTGATATAAAGCATTAAAGCACAATCAAGTAAGCTGCCCCACCAGTCATAGCTGACGGGGTTAACCTCTCACACAACTGACCGTACGGGTCTCGTATTAATCGGTTCACTAAGATGCACGGTAAGTTCTTTAGTCTGACAAACGAAGAGGAACCGGCCCCCGCTCCGATAGAGAGGAAGCATATGAACTTTAGGATATAACAGTTAAATGAGCCGGACTTTA
>SLOS01000016.1 GCA_007132365.1 Bacteroidales bacterium
GCCCTGCCATTGAACCATAATTACAGGAACAGTGTAAATGAACTGATGCAGTTTCTTGGTGAGAGGGAAACTGTGGCAGTGTTTTTCGGACCTCCTCTTTTCCTGGGCAGTTGGAGAGGGTTGGAGAATATTGATGGGCTCCTGGTTGCCCGGGATGATAATGATATGGTTCAGGATCTGGCGGCACAGCTGGTTTTTGGTGCTATCGGAGCTTCCGGAACCCTGCCTGAAGCTGCGGGAGACTATTTTCCGGCCGGATGGGGTATCCGGACTGCAGGCGGGTTACGCCTGAAGTACACTATTCCTGAAGAGGTTGGCCTTGACAGCAGGATAATAAATCACAGGGTCGATTCCATTGTTAACCATGGCCTTGACATGCAGGCATTTCCCGGATGCAGGGTGCTGGTTGCCAAAGGGGGCAAGGTGATACTTGACAGGGCATGGGGATACCATACCTATTCCGGCAGGGTTGCAGTAGAAAAAGATGACATCTACGACCTTGCATCGGTGACCAAGATATCCGGCCCCCTTCCTCTATATATGAGGCTTGTTGACCAGGGGGCTATCGATCTTGACAAACCCCTGAGTTATTACTGGGAGGACTGGAGGAGCCGCCTGTTCAGAAGGTCCAACAAAGAGGATCTTACCCTTGTTGACCTTCTCACCCACCAGTCCGGGATAGCTCCCTGGGTCTCACCCTATAGGCAGACCTTGAGAAACGGTAATTATATCAGGCGCTTTTTCCGGCATGAACAGCTTGATAGATACACTGTTGAGCTGGGCAGTCATCTTTATCTAAGGGACAGTTTCCGTAAAAGGGTCTACCGTGAAATCCGCAGGAGCAACCTGCTACCGCATGGTGAATACAGGTATTCGTGCCTCCCTTTCATTGTTTCTCCTGAGGTGATAGAAAGGGTTGACGGCAGACCATATACCAAAGCACTATATGAAGATTTCTACAAGCCCCTGGGTGCCGTTTCCCTTCGTTATAATCCGCGCAGCCATTTCGAGTGCCATCGCATTGTTCCCACGGAAGTTGACAACAAATTCAGGCGTATGCTTGTGCATGGCTATGTTCATGATGAGTCTGCAGCGTTGCTCAACGGGATAAGCGGTAACGCGGGACTGTTCTCCCCGGCGGGTGACCTTGCCAAGCTATTTCAAATGTATCTTAACGGAGGTGAGTATGGAGGACGAAGGTACCTGTCGCAGGAGGTTATAAATCAGTTTACCACCGTTCAGTTCCCTGAAAACAATAACCGCCGGGGAATAGGTTTCGATAAACCGTTGCTTGATAACAGTGAACGTTCCCCCGAAAGGGCATATCCCTGCCCCGGGGCATCACCATCCAGCTTCGGCCATAGCGGTTTCACGGGAACCTTTGTGTGGATGGACCCCGAACATGACCTTCTCTATATATTCCTCTCCAACAGGGTGTATCCATCCAGGTCCAATAACCTGATAAGTACGCTCAACATAAGGACGGAGATCCTTCAGGTTTTTTATGATGCAATCAGCCGGCAGGTTGAATGATACGGGCAAAGCAAGGAATTTATTTTGCCTGGCTATTTATTCTTGACAGATTGAACATGTTGGTATGTCGGGGACTGCCGTATTATGATTTCTATGAAAGTATTACGGCCTTTATAAAATAGATGGTGATAGTGATGGAGACAGCAAGTTTTAATCCTACTCCCAGCAGAAATCCGGCAAAAGAACCCAGTCCCGCGACAATAGCTTTCCTGCTGTTTGTGCCTTTTATCAGCTCTCCCAGGATCGCTCCCGCAAGGGGCCCTATTATCAAACCAACTGGAGGAAGGAAAAATATACCGGCAAAGATACCTATTCCAGCTCCCCACATGCCGTACCTGGATCCCCCGAATTTTCTGGTGGCCCAGACAGGGAATATCAAATCCAGAACAGTAACTGCAGCAGCAGCAGAGGCGGTGATTACAAGGAATTTTACGGTAAAATCCGCATAAACGGTAAAGTTTACGGTCAGCAGTGACAGAAAACTTAACGGCGGCCCGGGGATGACAGGAAGAAAGCAACCCGCCAGTCCGATAAGAAGCAGGGCAACTGATAGGGAGAGAAGCATTATATCCATGGGTTGCAAAAATAGGAATTTTTTCACACTCCGGTATCACCGGGACCCGGAGTGCGCCTCATGACGGCGGGGTGGTGTCTTAAGAGGTCTGATGCCGGCAGTTCAGGAACAATCTTTTATAAAACCGCATCCCGCACACGATGAGCAGGGACTTTTTTTTACTGTTTTCCTTTCGGGGATAAATACCCTGACAGTGGACCACACAGTAAATGAGACTGCACAGATAATAACCATGTATGTAATAATGTCCTGCATCATAGTAGTATTTTAAAATATCAGGCTTCCTATCCGGTAAACCAGGAATGACATAATATAAGCCAGACCTGTGGTATAAAAAACAGTGAAGGCGGCCCATTTCCAGTGACCCGATTCGTTCTTTATGGCTGCTATAACGGCCACGCAGGGGAAGTAAAGGAGGATGAACACCAGAAAAGAGAGGGCCGATGCCGGGGTGAATACCATGGTGCCGTCGGGATATCTTTGCTGCCTGAGCCTTTCTCCCAGGGTTTCTGTTGGCAGACTTGCTTCGGGGCTTACCTGGTACAGTACCCCCATTGTGCTTACCACTATCTCCTTGGCGGCCAGGCCTGAAATCAGTGCAACACCCATTTTCCAGTCAAACCCCAGTGGCGCAATTGCCGGTTCAATGAACATTCCGATTCGTCCTATATAGGACTTTTGTTGTCTTTCATTTTCCATTTCGGTGGAAATCAGGAAGGCATTACTCTCTTTTCCTGCCTGGATTAATGATTGTGGCTCACCATTATCAGTTTCTTGCATGTTTGCCCGGAGGTAAGCCTGTCCGTGGTTTTCTGAGGTTCCCGCAATGAGGGCTTCGTAATTATTTGAAAATCCGGGGTCTCTCGGGAAGTAGCCGAGAGCCCAGATAATAACTGAGGCAACAAGAATTATACCGCCCATTTTTTTCAGGTACATTGAACCCTTGTGCCACATATGACGGGTGGTGGTTTTAAGTGTAGGCACCCGGTAGGGGGGCAGTTCCATTACAAAGGGGACATCCTCGGACCGGAAAAGAGTTTTTTTGAATACCAGTGCAACGATAACTGCCATCAGTATACCAAGTCCGTACATGCTGAAAAGCACTGTTCCGGGATAGTCAGGGAAAAATGCACCTATTATGAGCACATATACCGGCAACCTGGCACTGCACGACATAAAGGGGTTGATCAGCATTGTGAGCAGCCGGTTGTTGCGGTTCTCTATGGTACGTGTTGCCATTATTGCCGGAACATTACAGCCGAATCCCATAATAAGGGGGATAAATGATTTACCGTGAAGGCC
>SLOS01000251.1 GCA_007132365.1 Bacteroidales bacterium
AGGGGGCAAAATAACTCCAGTTATTCATGCGTAGTGTCATAGCACCCACAGCAAAGGGAGCCATACCATCGGTCTGCCAGAAATGCTCTCCCATACCCCTGATCTCCCCAAAAACATCTTTATCAAAATCCTGGTAATGCTCAATAAAATAGGCATGTCCGTTTTTAAATCCATTAATACGGCCGGTGGGTTCTCCGATTTCAAAAACATAGGGACGGGTACTATCCATTTCATAGGCTGCATCAATACATGCGCGCCATGGAAAATCTTCATCAACAGGATCTCTGACTTCATTGGTAAGAGAGTAACGTGCTACACTTGGATTATTTCGGCAAAAACGAACCAGTTCACTTATTGCACGTGTTGTTTTATCACCATTAAAAAAATTTGGCCAATTACCCCAAATGGGAGACTCCGGTATCAGCATAAAACCAACTTCATCAGCCGCATCCATCATATATTGAGTAGGTGGAGAAACATGCAGGCGGTTCATATTAAATCCTATCCTCATATATCTTTTCCATGTTTCAGGACACCCTGTTCCGGGCTTTGATGGCGGTAAAAAAGCCGGGGATGTGGAATATACTGTATAACCACTCATCTGGGGCTCTGCTGTGCTGTCACTCATTCCTGTAACACGAACCCCGTTTACAGTATAATATGATTTACCTTCGCCGTGTTCAACAAAACCAAAACGTTTTGATAATTCTTGCCAAATCTCACCGTTCTCTGACAATCTCAGGTTAAGAAAATGTAAACATGCCTGGTAATCTTCCCTGAAAGGAATATTTGGCCACCAATAGCTCTCTTCTCCCAAAAGCCAGGGAACTCTTATTGTCGTTTCCGCACTTTTCCCGTTAGGGATACTAAGTTGAATTGTATTTATATGGGGGTAGTTAAATTTTGTCTCATTCCATGATGAAAAGTTACCAGTCAATCTTATTGTTTTATCTTTTCCTGATAAATTCGTAATTTCTAACTTACTGATAAATTCTTGCCGGGTTACGGATGTTGTAACATGAATATCACTTATATATACCTTTGGCAATACCAGAAGCTTTACATATTTGGTTATTCCATAACCAAATTTTGAGTTTCCGGCCCACACATACCAGCTCTTCGCCTCTTTCCAGGTCAGTGAATCCGTACCACCGGGAAAGTCAAAGCTTATGGGGAGTGAAAATTTTTGCCTGACTGTATCGGTGCCATGCTTATAGTGTCTGCGATGATAGGCTTTTACTTCTAACTTTTGTGATTCACCCCACCTTATATGAGGGGTTATATCAAATTCAAAAGCCGACAATGAGCCTTCATGAGTTCCCACTTTTTTCTCATCAATGTAAACTTCCGCCCCGTAATTTACAGCTCCAAATTGTATCTTGATTATATTACCCGATAATGCCGCAGGGACTTTTATCATGCGCTCGTAGAGCACATAATTATTCACATCACTCATCGTATGTATTTTGGGCTCCTGGATATCAGAATTCCATCCACCCCCTGGTACTATTATCTGACGTTTTTCTCCTCCATCCAAACTAATAGTCCATGCGGTGTCCGACCCAAGGTTTATTTCCTGTTTTGCACCCTGCAAAGTTAAAGGCATAATTTGTGACAAGCCAGAAAAAGGTAACAGAATTCCCAGGTAAATTAAGCATAGGGACCGGTGCAAATTGAAACTGAAAAAAAATTCAATACCTGATATTTTCATTTTATAGGCCACATTTATTTAACAGTTTATTACAAAAACTTAAAAAAGCAGTTAAGCTTTCCATTCCAGGGTAATATGAGGAATTACTCTGATCATGCTCATGTTGTGATATTTTAATTTGGGGTTTTTCACTTACATAACATATTGAAAAACCAGAACAAATGAGTTAAGTCAATACTCCAACCCGGTTACCGGGCAGAATTCGGGCCATACCATTTCTTCTTCCAGGTTTCCTCCTTTTTTTACACCAAACAAGTTCTGCTCAGTAGCAGGATGGCTGACAGGTTTAATTATCGCATTTATTTTACTGTCGCCGGGCGACAACAATACCTGCTCACCTGCATTCAGGTCTATGCTGAACTCATTGTTGCCAAGTGGTGTGATCTGGATCCTTCGCCCACCACTTACCTGCACAGCCTGTTCCCAATGGGGAATCTTTACAATACAGGGTTCTCCTCTCAGACTCTTCACCTGGACCCAGCTTGTTTTGCTGTTGTCTCTTGATGCGCTTACAAGGAAACCTCCCTGGCCCCTCATCTGATGAAAAGAAGCCTGTTCCCAGCTTGACGGCATGGCTGGAAAAACTCTGATCTTACCGCCCCAGCTTTGCAGCAGCAGTTCCGCTATTGCCGAGGCAGCGCTCATTGGTGATTCAAAACAGGGGCTTTTCCCGTGTGTTTCTGCATAAAATGTATTCGGCATAAACCTTCCTATCCAACCTATATCTCCTGTAAGGAATCTTTGAATATTGGGAAGGGCATCATCCCCCCTGCCCAGGGCGGCATAAAGGGATGCAGCGCCTGTAAAGGAATATCCTGAAAGATTTTTCCCATCATCAATTTTATGCCAGTGATCAACGGAACTATCCACCAGTAAGCTATCGGCCGGAGAATCTGGGTTTAACTGAAATAGGGGGTAGAGTGCCAAAAGGTGTGAATAGTGTCGGTGGGACTGGTCCACGCTCTGATCGCTTCCGATCATCAGCCCGTTCTCATCAACCGGAAAGTCAACCAGGTTGTCCAGGATATACTTCCAGGTCTCCATCCGGGGTATTTCCGTTCCGGTTTTATCGCCGACCTCTATAAGTGAGTTAAGCAACCAGCGGATTAATGCAAGGCTGTAGCTATTATTTTTATAAAGCCTGTTTCCGTCTTTGGCGATATACTCCGGAGATGCCATTGGAGGAATATGCAGCTTTCCGTTTTCACCTTTTACAAGGATTTCATGGTATGCATCTGCAATTTTGATTGCCTTGGGCACCCATTTTTCCCGCAACGATTGCCAGTCCCCGTCATATGAGTACTGAAGCCAGTAGTTGTGCATGAGCCATGTGAAGTCGCTCAGCTTCAGTCCCCAATGAACCCCGGTAAAGGTTGCATTTACCGCTTTCCTCAACAGGGCATCAAAATTTTCATCTATGGTGGTAATCAGATTCTCGCCGAGTTCAAGGTGGTTTGCCGGGTAAACCAGCCAGTAGGTCAGCTGAACGTTGAGATTCCACCAGTGTCCGCCCCACTGGCTGATACGGAAATAAGGGCCGAACAGATCCACTGCCGGTGCATCAGGCCGGGAACTTGTCCCCATTTTATAGAGCTGTATCCAGTAAAATGATTCCATTCGGCCGTCAGGGATCGACAAAAAGGATTTTTGGAAAAATGAGTGCCACCATTTGCG
>SLOS01000167.1 GCA_007132365.1 Bacteroidales bacterium
CATTGTACCTGCATTCAGAAGCAGCAGATGGGAAATTCTCAGGTTGACCGGTACGGTTGAAATGAAATATGATGCCTGGTCGAGCTTCAGAATTCCGGTCTGTTGCTGAATCAGGGCCAGGCCGATCCCGATAAGGTTCCCCCAGAAGAGCCCCCTGGCTATAAGGAAGGCGGACTGGTACAGGAATATCTTTCTGAGCCTGCTGTTTTCAAGTCCCATTGCCTTAAGTATGCCTATCATTCCGGTACGTTCCAGAATCAGTATCAGCAGACCTGAAACCATATTAAATCCTGCAACTAACACCATAAGCGTTAGTATTACCCAGACATTCATGTCCAGCAGCTCAAGCCAGTCAAAGAACTGAGGATATTTGTCTCTTATGCTGACAACCCGCAGTCGTGACATATCCTGGGTAAAAGTATAACCTGCCAGCTCGATAACCTTTTCTGTTACCCTGTCCAGGTTGTCATAATCTTTCAATAATATTTCAAAACCGGAGACCTGGTCCTCGTCCCAGTCATTCAGACGCTGAATATGCCTGATATCTGCAAGAACAAAAATTTTATCCAGTTCCTCCAGTCCGGTATCATAAATTCCGGAAACGGTGAATCTCCTGGCCCGGGGCGGATCCTGAACGAAATACATCGCAAAGTCATCACCCACATTGAGTCTCAGCAAAGATGCAATGGTGCCGGAAATAACTGCTTCATTGCTTGTTACGGTATCAGGGATATTGATCCTGGCCCCTTCAATCATGTTCTGCTCAAAAAAAGACCAGTCGAAACTGCCGTCAATGCCTTTCAGCATTACTCCCTGGATATCTTCACGGGTTCTTATAATTCCTGCCTTTGTGGCAAATGGTTGTATATGACGCACCTCCGGGATCTCTTCCAGTTCGGGCAGGAAGGACTGATACCTGCTTACCGGGGCGGTTTCGAAAGAGATATTGGAGTCAAGGTTTACGATCTGGATATGGGAGCCAAATCCAATTACCTTATTGCGTATCTCCCTTTTAAAACCGGTAACTATGGATGCCGACATGATCATAACCGCCAAACCGAGAGCAATACCTGCAATGGCGATGGTAACGATAGGGCCGGAAATATTCTTCTTCCTTTCGTCAGCGCGTACAAGCCTTTTCGCTATGTGCAGTTCTATGTTCATATCTTTTCCTGCGAAATTAATATATTTTTAACTGATGCAAAGATATATTATCTTCCGGCTGCCGGAACCGCTTCGCTTTAACATTAAATTTTTCATCTTGATTGTGTGTAATTTTAGATGAAAAAAATTTCATGTACATTTGTTCGATTATTTAATGATATATGGTAAATACAACATCCGCATATGAAGAAGCTGGATTCTTTTATTGATGAGTTATTTGACAAGCACCAGTCGGTTAATGAATACCTTCCTGATATAAAGGAAACTCAGAATTTTACTGATAAACTCATTCAATTGCTTTTCCCGAATAACCCCTGTGACAAAAAAGAACAGTACAGGATGAGGTTCAGTGAATCACGCCTGATGCTTGAAAAGCTGATTATATCTCTTGAAAACCGGCTAGAGGGAGATCCCGGAGACCAGGCTCAGCTGTTTTTTGAAAAATTGCCGGAAGTATACAGTCTGCTTGTCCGCGATGCCGATGCAATTTACAGGTTTGACCCGGCAGTAGCTAACCTGCAGGAAGTTATCTGTGCTTACCCCGGGTTTTTTGCAATTGCCGTTTACCGTATTGCAAACAGGCTTTTCAGGCAGGGGGTTCCACTGCTGCCCAGGATCATGTCGGAACATGCCCACGCAAAAACGGGCATTGATATTCATCCGGGAGCAACCATAGGGAAAAGCTTTTTTATAGACCATGGCACGGGCGTTGTGATAGGTGAAACCACCCGAATTGGCGATAATGTGAAAATATACCAGGGTGTCACCCTTGGCGCTATGATCGTGAAAAAGTCCATGGCCTCGAAAAAGCGCCATCCGACCATTCAGGATGGTGTTATCATATATGCGGGTAGTACGGTGCTTGGCGGTGAGACTGTAATTGGTCATGATTCGGTGATAGGAGGGAATGTCTGGCTCACAGAAAGTGTTCCCGCCCATTCGGTGGTCTACCATACCAGTACCGTTAGGATCCGGAACAGCAAGGACAGGGACGAGTATGTTGATTTTTCAATATAACAAAAACTTATGAAGGCAGATAACATTTTACAGCTTATAGGGAATACCCCGCACATCAGGATTAACAGGTTATTTGGTAATGATCATATTGTTTGGGTTAAGCTTGAGAAGAACAACCCGGGGGGCAGTATAAAGGACAGGATTGCCCTTTCTATGATAGAGGCTGCCGAAAAAGACGGAGCACTTAAACCGGGTGGAACAATAATAGAACCCACATCCGGAAATACAGGTATTGGTCTTGCAATTGTAGCCGCGGTAAAACAATACAGGTTGATACTGGTAATGCCTGACTCCATGTCGGTTGAAAGGCGAAGGATAATGGCCGCATATGGAGCTGAATTTGAGCTTACTCCAAGGGAAATCGGTATGAAGGGTGCAATTGCAAGGGCAAACGAGCTGGCGGGGCAGATACCCGGTTCATGGATACCCATGCAGTTTGATAACCCGGCAAATCCTGAAATTCATATAAAAACCACATCAGCTGAGATAATCAATGATTTTCCTGAAGGATTTGATTATATGGTTACGGGAGTCGGGACCGGCGGGCATATTACCGGGGTCGGACAGGTGTTGAAGAGATCATTCCCTTCAATAAAAATTTATGCAGTTGAACCTGCCCTGTCGCCCGTCCTTGGCGGAGGCAAGCCGGGCCCCCATCCCATCCAGGGTATCGGCGCAGGATTTGTCCCCGAAGTACTCGACCGTTCAATCCTTGACGGGGTAATCGGTATAGATAAAGATGAAGCTTTCGGGTATGCGGTTAAGGCAGCAAAACAGGAAGGCCTGTTTTTTGGAATATCATCAGGGGCATCCCTTGCTGCTGTGGCAAAGATCTTAAAAGATGCTGACAGGGGTTCGCGGATCCTTACTTTCTGTTATGATACCGGCGAGCGGTATCTTTCCGTGCCCGACCTGTTTGTTTGAAATATTTGTTTTTTTGGCTAAAAAATAGTTTCTTCGGAGGTAATTTTTCGCCAGGGATCACAGTCACTTTTTCCAATAGTCAGTTCATTATTCTTATTTGCTGATAAATGTGCATTAAGTTTCTTTTCAGGTATTATATACTCAGAAATGCATTATTGTTATTTGCCGGTATATCATTCACCTTCAACCTTTTTGCATGTTCCTGGTTTTCGGCCCTTCCCGCTGCTCCGGCATATACCGATGTAATAACCGGTGCGGAAAGGATTGATCAGTACCTGCA
>SLOS01000346.1 GCA_007132365.1 Bacteroidales bacterium
ATGGCTTTGTCGGTTGCCCTGCCTGTAATGGTTTCAACGGTTACTTATCTGGTTGGGGGACTGCTGAGCAGGGGCAGGCCTGTTCCTGAGAGGGTCCGGTTCCTTCTGGATTCATTGAAGCCGGAATCAGATCAATAGTTGCACAGTTAATGAGATAACAGCCAATGGGAGGACAATCAGGGGATAACGGTTTTTTGGCCAGGGACTGCCGTAGTGGCAGGATAGCTGAATACAGCTCTGAATCAGGTGACCTTATTAAGGATTCAGGTTCGCCTGGTAATGACTGCAGTGATTCTGATGTGCCTTATATTGGCAGCGGACTGGTTGATTTGCAGATCAATGGTGTTAAGGGGATCGATTTTAATTCCTGCTCACTCAGTGAAGAGGGCCTGATTTCTGCTGCCGGTTATCTGCTCACCAGGGGTATAACTACTTTTTTCCCTACAGTGATTACCAATTCTGTTAATAATACCCGCTTGATCTTATCTGTTATTGACAGGGCATGCCTTGCAAGTCCATTGTTGAATAAATGCATAGGGGGCATCCATCTTGAGGGGCCCTTTATTTCCCGGTCAGATGGCTACCGGGGGGCTCATAAAAAGAGGTATGTCAGGGCGCCCGACCGGGAGCTGTTTAAAAGTTTTCAGGAGGCCTCGGGTGGCAGGATCAGGATCATCAGCCTTTCTCCTGAATGGGATAATGCAACAGATTTTATAAGGATATGTAAAAAGGAGGGGCTCCTTGTAAGCATTGCACATTCTGCAGCCTCTGCAGTACAGGTCATTGCTGCCGTTAAGGCCGGTGCCCGTCTGGCTTCCCATCTCGGCAATGCCGTACCGCTTATGCTTCCGAGACATTCCAATATAATATATGAGCAACTGGCAAATGAGGATCTGTATGCAAGTATTGTTGCCGACGGGTTTCATCTGCCTGATTCGTTTATCCGCGTGGTTATTAAAACAAAAAGAAGAAAGGCGATACTGGCAAGTGATGCCACCTGTTTTGCAGGTATGCCCCCCGGGGTTTACAAAGCGCATATTGGCGGTGATGTTGTACTGGGAGAGGATGGGAGCCTGAGGATGAAGGGGGGTAAGGGTTTGCTGGCAGGTTCCGCAAAACTGCTGACTGATAATGTACAGCAGCTGGCAGGCAACGACCTGACTGATCTTTCCCTGGCATGGTATATGGCATCGGCCGGTCCTGCCAGGCTGATTAATCTGAAACAAACTACCGGTTATGATAATCAGCGTGACCGGGTATTATTTAATTTTAAAAATCGTAAAATATTTATTTATGAAGTCTGGAAAAATGGAGTCTCAGTCTGGAAGTCACAGCGTTCAGCCAATTAAGGTATTTGTGAAAGACAGGCTCAAAGTAAATGTATTTAATGAAGAGCCGGAAATGGGAAGGGCAGCCGCCTTTTTTACCGCAAAATGCCTCAATTCGGCTATCAGTGAAAAAGGATCAGCCAACCTTATCCTCGCTACCGGCACTTCTCAGTTTTCTTTTCTGGAATCGTTGAAACAGATGGACACGGACTGGAGGAGGATTACTGTTTTTCACCTTGATGAATATATAGGAATACCGGAAACTCACCCGGCCAGTTTTCGCCGGTACCTCAGGGAGAGGATTCTTGACACTGTATCTCCCGGGAAAATCTACCTTATCAACGGAGATTCACAGAACCTTGAAAAGGAGATGGCCGGATACCAGAGCCTGTTGAAAAGAAATCCTGTGGATATTGCATGTATAGGGATAGGTGAAAACGGCCATATAGCTTTCAACGATCCACCGGTGGCTGATTTTAATGATCCTTTATGGGTTAAGGCTGTAGAACTTGACCATGCATGCCGCATGCAGCAACTGGGTGAGGGATGGTTCCCTTCGCTGGATAAAGTGCCCCTGAAGGCTGTTACTCTTACAATCACAGCTATAATGAACTGTAAGGTTATCAGTTGCACTGTGCCGGGACAACGCAAGGCTGAGGCTGTTCATAATACCCTGAACTCTAAGGTAGATGAGAGTTGTCCCGCTACGATCCTCCGGAGACACCCTGATGCATCACTGTTTCTTGACCGGTTCTCACTGCCCGCCGGTCCTGGTTAGGAAAATTCATGCCACCGGCCTACCCGGTCTCTGTTAATGCCCTGCAAGGGGAATTAGCCCGGGTTAACCGGTCAGAAAGTAAGGGTAAAAGTGGTGCCAACATCAGGCTCAGAACCGGCTGTGATGGTCCCGCCGTGCAATCTCATTATCTGCCTGCTGAGGCTCAAACCTATACCTGATCCTTTTGGCCTGGTTGTAAAGAAAGGTATGAATATCTTGTCGAGAACCTCTTTGAGTATCCCATGGCCGTTATCTTTCACCTGGATGGTAAGCCTGCCGCGTTTGTTTATGAATGCCTTTATCACTATTTTCGGATCCGGCCGGTTGCTCAGTGCCTGAATGGCATTTTTGACCATGTTGATCATTACCTGTTCGAGCAACTGTTCGTCTGCTGAAAATTCTATATCGGGAGGAATTACGGAGGTTATTAGTTTGATCTCGTTGTGCCTCAGTTCCTCCTCCATAAGTAACTGAACATTATTTATCAGTTCTTTAACAGGGAAGATCTTGAAGTTGGGCTTGGGTATCCTGGTCAGGTTGCGATAGGTGTTGACAAAATGGAGCAGTCCGGTGCTTCTCTTGTTGATTGTCTGGAGAGCTTGCTGGATCTCCGTTACCGATTCCATATCCAGCGGCTGTTCGCTGTCTCCCTTTGTGATGCTTTTCAGCATCATATCAAGGGTTGATGAGAGGGAGGCGATAGGGGTGATGGAATTCATTATCTCATGTGTGAGCACCCTTATAAGTTTTTGCCATGCTTCGGTCTCCTGCTCTTCCAGGACATTCTGGATATTTTTAATGGTGGAAAGAATGATCTGCTTATCGTGTATTTTCAGTTCTGTGGCATATATTGCCAGTTGCAGCAGGTCATCCTGCTCCTGCACCCTCACAAGCTTATTTTCCCCCGGTTTTATTTCAATCAGTGTGGTTACCAGTTCAGGGCTCAAAGAGTTAAGACCGTTTATGTTGCGCAGGCTGCTTACCTGGAAGAGCTTTTTGGCGGACTTGTTCACCATTTCCACGGTACCGTCACGCTGATAAGCGAGGATACTTATATCTATATTCTGCACTATGCTCTGCAGGTACTGGAAGTGCTCTTCCTTCTCTGACCTGACCTTCTGAAAATCTTTTATCACATCATTGAATGCCTTGTTAAGTTCATCAAAAGAGGAACCCAGTCCACGGGTCTGAAAAGAGAGTGTAAATTCTGAAAACCTGATTGATTCAAGAAATGTTGTAAGGTCCCGGTTTACCTTATCTACATATTTATA
>SLOS01000431.1 GCA_007132365.1 Bacteroidales bacterium
CTAATGGAATAAAATAATCATCCTTTAATTCAGCCAGGCGCGAATCTGAATTAACATCAGGGGAGTTAATCCGGCTGTCTTTTCTTATTGCCGAAAAATATCTGTGGTTATCACTGGTAATAAGTTTCGGGCCCTCAGAATGCACTTTGCTTTCAGCCTCGTATAGCTCAATGCAATTAAGCTCGCTTTCATCATCTGAAAAAAGCCAGATACTTATCCGCTCAGTCTGCATTGCATCAGCAGCAATTTCTGCAATTACCTTTTTGGCTGATTGTATATCACCTGAAATAATTGAGTTATCAATCGAAAGCTTTGCCAGGGCTACTCTTTGTCTGATTATTCTCATTTCCCTGGCGTCGGCTGCTATCTTCATTTCCCAGTCGGCTGTCTGGTCGCTGAAGATATAGACATAACCAGCAACTCTTTCTGACTGATCCTTTATTACTGATGTTGAAAGGGAAACCGGTATCTGTACCCCACTCCTGGAAATCAGCTGATTTATATTTCCGGTTCCTGTTTTACCTGCCGCAATTGAATCAGTAACCGGTTCATAAACAGAGCCTGCCTCATTTCTATCCGATAATCTGAGTACCTTATTTAAAGGCTTTCCTGCAGCCTCAGTATTTTTCCAGCCTGTAAGTTCCCAGGCTACCTCATTCATCTCATCAATATGACCGTTTGCATCAGTTGTTATAACACCTTCACCTATATTGTTTAAAACGATCCTGAAAAGCTCCCGGCTTTTATCCAAAGCTTTCAAAAGTTTTCCCTTCTCATTTAATCCATCTTCAGGCTCCATAATATCAAAACTTACTTTAGGAATCGATCAAACAGGTCATTCGGAAACAGTCAAACAGATCACCCGGAAACAGTTAAACAAGTTGTTCGGAAACTTCTGCTCAATCCGGTTATTTTTGCCACCAGAATCAATTCAGAAACTAAATTATTATTGCTTTTTGATATTTGCAAATAATTTGAAAACAGCTATGTAATTAAAATCATAAAAATGATCACCCATTCAATACCCCGAAATTACTGAAAAAAAAAACAACAATTGCCTGTTGTAAATTATGCAATCAGACATTATCACTAAACCCCTTGATATGCTTGATGTTTTGTATAATCTTTGCCGGTTCCGGCCAGTCATATAATATACCTGCCCTCCCTGTCTGATCCGCCCTAATACCGGAAATGCCGTTCAAACTGAAACCCTGATTTTTCCCATATTTTTATCAACAAATAATGAACAGCCCGGTATATAGTCTTAAAATAAGCCTGAACTTCTTATAACGAACTTTCCCATATCAACAAAAGATGTATTCTGAAGCAATAAATTAGCATAAACATTGTATATTTAGATTATTTAACCAGAATAATTATCTGACAGCTATAAACATAATCTGATCATAATAATAAACCCAACTACCAGAACATGAAAATTAACCGGAGAACTTTTTTGAGAAGATCGGCAATTGCATCAGCCGGGTTAGGAATTGCAACCGTGATCCCTTCTGAAGCCCGGGCAGCAGGAAAAACATCCCCTGCCGATAAAGTCAACATGGCACTGATCGGATGCAGGAATCACGGTTTTAAAATCCTCAGGGACCACCTCAACTTTGATGACACAAATTGTGTTGCAATTTGTGATGTAGATTCCAGTGTGCTTAATGAAAAAGCAAACGACCTGAGGAATAACTACAGGCAGAATCCAAGGCTTTACAGCGACTTCAGGAAGATGCTGGAACAGAAGGATATTGATGCCGTTATCATAGGAACCCCGGACCACTGGCACTGCATACAACTGGTATACTGCCTTCAGGCAGGAAAGGATGTGTACGTTGAAAAACCGCTTGCCAACACCATTGCAGAGTGCAATATAATGACAGATGCGGCAAAATATTATAACAAGGTTGTTCAGGTCGGGCAGAATCAGCGCAGTAATTATGCCTTTATTGAAAGCATGAAATTGATCAGGGGCGGATCAATTGGCAAACTGAGAAAAGTAAATATCTGGGGCAACTTCAATTACGGTATAGGCAGTATTCCCAGGGAGGATGAGCCCGTACCCGACGGAGTGAATTACGACATGTGGCTCGGACCTGCTCCGGAACGTCCCTTTAACCGGAACCGTTTTCACGGATCCTGGAGGCACTTCTGGGATTATGGCGGCGGTTTGATGTCTGACTGGGGAGTGCACCTGATTGATATGGGGTTGTGGGCAAAAGAGGTGGTTGAGGCACCGGGATATGTTATGACATATGCTGATAACACGTCGGTAGCGGACAGGCAGAGGGATTCGTTTGATACGATGACCGTGGTTTACCCCAGGGAGGATTATGTGATCAACTGGGATATGACTGCCGGAGTGCAGCAGGGACCCTGGGAAAAACTATACGGGGTTGCTTTTATAGGCGAAAAAGGAACTATCGTGACCGACAGGCACAGTTACCAGGTTTACCCGGAATGGGATAACAGTACCAAAAGCAATAAAACAGATCCAAAACATGTCACCGGGATCAGAGAGGCACACTCTCCGCATGTAAGGAATTTCATTGATTGCATAAAATCCCGGGAAACCCCTGTTTGTCCCCCGGAAACAGGCAGGGCAGCCGCCATTCACGCTCATATACCCAATATTGCAGCAAGGGTAGGGGAATCCCTGCTTATCTGGGATGATGCAAACTCACGCTTCACCAACAGTGAAAAGGCAAATGAACTGGTAACACCCACCTACAGGGCGCCATGGAAACTGCCAAAAATTGGTTAAACCTTTAAATCCATTAATATGCTTAGCAGGAGAAAATTCATACAGAGTATTTCTGCAGGCGCAGCAGCGGTTATGGTCTCCGGTCCGCTTGTTTCATGCTCTGTTGCCGGCAGCAGAAAGCTTGATAACATAGGATTCATCAGCGGAATAATCGGAAGGGAACTCAGGGAAGGGGACTGGAAAGAGGTGCTGGCCAAAACTGCCGGGATGGGATACACGGAAATTGAAACCGGTAACTACCTTGGGGAATCCGCGCAGTCGTTTCTTGAGTTCTGCAGAGGTATCGGGATTAACCCAATTGCGGGTGGTGCAGGCTTTTCAAGGGACACGGACGAGGTAAACCGTTCACTCGACAGGTTGAACGCAATTGAACTCCGGTACGCGGTAATATACTGGCCATGGTTTGGAGGGGCACCCTTGTCACTTGATAATTGCAAAGAAAGTGCCGAAGTGCTTAACATGATCGGTGAGGTTTGTCAGGGACGGGGACTGGACCTGTGCTGGCATAATCATGACCTGGAATTCCATGCCACTGAGGAGGGGGTTATTCCATTTGATTACCTTATGGAAAACACTGACAAGGAGC
>SLOS01000259.1 GCA_007132365.1 Bacteroidales bacterium
CAGTGGTGAGGGCTGCAACCGTTGCTGAACCTACACTTATCCTGAGTAATGCTGCGATCATCCATGACAGAAACAGAGGTGACATATCAGACCTGCTGAGTAGTCCGGCAATATAGTCACTTATGCCGCTTCCCACAAGGACCTCCTTTAAACCACCGGCGCCGGCAATGATCAACAATACCATGGTGATACTTGTTATTGATTGCGCAAGTGATTCCATGAGTTCACCAATTTTCCTTCCCCTGGACAGGCCCAGTGAAAAAATGGCCACCAGCAGTGAGATAAGCATTGCAATTACCGGATCGCCTACAGCATCAAAAAATATTTTTATTCTATGTTCACCGGTCAGAACCAGATCTAAAATAAAAGATGCGCTGATCAGAATAACAGGCAGAAGAGTTGTTACAACAGAGTTCCATATACCCGGCATCTCCTCTTCACTGAATACACGGGGATTAACAAATTCTTTTAAGGGCCGTGCTTCAATTTTTCTGAGAATTTTTGAAAATAGCGGACCTGCAATAATAATCACTGGAACAGAAATAATCAGCCCGTAAACGAGGGTTTTCCCGATATCTGCCCCAAACATAACTGCCAGAGCAGTCGGTGCCGGGTGAGGGGGAAGTAATCCGTGAGTGACTGAAAGCGCAGCAACCATAGGAATTCCGACGATTATTAAAGGAACCTTTGCAGCAACGGCAATAGTGAAAAGAAGCGGAATGAGGATCACAAAACCTACCGTATAAAACATCGGAATACCAACGATAAAGCCTGTTAATGCAACAGCCCACTGGATGTATTTCATCCCGAATATGCTTATAAGCTTTGTTGCTATTCTGTGAGCCGCCCCGCTGTCCGCAACCAGCTTTCCAAGCATGGCTCCAAAACCGAGGATCATGACAAGGAATCCAAGAGTATCACCAATACCCTGCTGAATGGCCAGAACAACTTCTCCAATCGGCATACCCGCCGTTATTCCAACAAAAAGCGACACGATCGCAAAGGCAACAAAAGCATTAATTTTGAATACAATGATCAGGGTCAACAGAATTGCTAAACCCAAAGCAACGATTAAAATAGGCATGAGATATATTTTTTATTTGCAAAAAATTTAAAGATTGGGCATGATATCTTTAATAATTTACAAATCTAATAATATTTAAATCACAGCCTAACCATATATATGGTTGAATTCTCCGGTAGAGTGAACCATTGGTCTCCGGCAGTTTTGTAAATGCAAAAAAAGGCATTACCATGAAAATTCCATGATAATGCCCGATTTGTATCAATAAAGAAATATTTCACGGGTAAAACCGGTCTGCTCCTGCTTTCCGGATAATCCCGTATAAAAATCTTAATCCAAAACTTTGGCAGTTACCGAAACCTGAAAATCCATAAGGGTACTCAGCGTCATCGGCGCATAAGTTGATTCTCCGGATATGTTGATTGTAATCTCATGTTTGTCAGTAAGTTCATTTGAAATGGCATTAAGAAGGTTGGGCGACACATCCAGTGTGACCGATAAGCCATTTTCGAGATTATCCAAAGTAAGATCCAGAGCCACGGATTGAATGGAAATATTGAGTTCATTAATTGTTTCCCCGGTGGGAATACCTGTAAATGTAGCGGTGATACTTTGTACATTTATCTCTTTCAACCGGTCAATGTAATCATTGACTTTGGAGTTGTCTCGTACGTCAAGCTTTTCTGAAGCACTGAAGGGATAAGTAGTCAAATCTTTGAGAGTGGATTTAACATCTGCCGGCAGTTGAACATCTGCAAGAATTGTAGTTGTTAAATTGGTGTCAAAATTTGTTGTAATTCTGTCACAGCTGCCCAGGATAATCAAAGCCAACAGCAACATACCCAAAATTCTTATCTTTTTCATATTATCGGATATTAATTTGACATTGTATGGTTTTAATTGCTTAAAAATAAGTTTAAACAAGCTCCTGTACAAACTTTTTTGACCAAACGATATTTTTTGATGACTTATGCTTTGGCCTGATACATCTGTATAAAAAAATCATGTTTAAATGCCAATTCGCAAATATCCATGAAGGTTTTGCTTTATAAATTACTTTTTTTGTGATATTTGTAAAAAAGAATCCGCAGGGAAAATGAAAAAATATCATCTCAATGAGTTAATATTTTTTATTATTCTGAGCTGGCTGATTATAGCTCTACCGGCTGAAGCTCAGAAAGGGAACCCTTTCCTCACCCACTTTCATTTACCCGACGGATTAAGTACCCATAACTGGAAATTTGAACAGAGCGATAACGGCCTGATGTTCATTCTTAACCGCAAGGGGGTCTTTATGTTCGACGGTTTGCAGTGGGAAAATCCGGGTATTTCAGGAAGGCCTGTTTCAATTGCCTTCACCGACCGGTTATTTTACTGCACAGACAAGGGAGTGGGTTACCTCTATCAAAACGAACACGGATCTTATGACCAGATTATTTTACTTGAATCCGACGAGACCAGTTATTTTTATAAATTTCATAAAACAGGAGGCGGTCTCTTTGCGGTATCACCTAAAACCATTTGCCTGATCAATACAAGTGAAGGACTGAAAATTGACACACTGTACCACTATACCTATCCCGGAATTTTCATATCCGATTTCTTCATGCTGGATGAGCAGATGTATTTCGTCAATAATTTTACGGATATTTATAAATTTGATCCCGATGGCAATTCGGAAATTATAGCTACTCTTACAGAGGGTGAAGATATAGTCTTCTCTTTCATACATGATAATCATTTTTATATCGGTTCCTCAGCCAATAAGCTCTACCGTTTTAATGGCCTGACACTCTCACCATTCAGCCTGAGACAGGAAAACTACTTCAACAGGAGTATACTTAACGGAGGCATATCGGTCAGTGCGGATGAATTTGCCCTCTCCACTCTTAATGATGGCTGCATAATTATCAATGCTTCCGATGGCTCTACTGTCAATATTCTGAATTATTTCAGCGGACTTCCTGACGATGAAATCTTCTCGCTTGGACTTGATAATGATGGGGGACTTTGGATTTCCCACAGCATGGGGATTTCACGTGCCGATCTGACAATTCCCATAAGATCTTTTGGTACTTATCCCGGCCTTAGAGGAAACCTCTTCACATCTTTCGAATTTAACGGAGGCATTTACGCCGGCACCAGCGAGGGGCTTTTCTATCTTGCTGAGGAGCGCAACTACAGAAGAATCAGCGTACCAGTGGAACCTGCGCCTCCCCTCCCGAAGGACGAAATAAAGCCCGTTGATGAAAAACAAAAAACAGATCAGGAGGAATCCAAAGAACAGGTAACAGATCAGGAGGAGTCCGAAAAACAAAAAACAGA
>SLOS01000050.1 GCA_007132365.1 Bacteroidales bacterium
CCATTACTGTATATCCAAATACCTTCAGAAGAAAGCTCATTGATTTTGCTGCTAAAATAACATCAAGGTCAAGGAATATTGTGCTAAATGTTACAAAAACCGTTTACCAAACAATCAATATCGAGGAGTTATGGAAATTATGCCAGTCACCACCCAAAATCCAGCTTGTATAAAAGAAGGATCACCACATAAAATAGTCGTAAACCTTAGCGGTAATGGGAAAGAAGTGTCCTGACAGTCTAAAAACAACATAAAAAGCCGGAAAAAAGGCTGAAATTGAACGGCAAATCAATATAAAACAAGAAAAACGATTCCTCCTTTCTGACAAATCCATAAATTTTAAGATTAAGTGAGATGAAGGGGGGAAGTGAAATCAAGAATCGCTCAATTTAGGTATGAGAATGTAACCCTGCTATTTTCAATACATTTTATTCTGCTGTTTGCAATAGCAACCCGGTGTGTGTATCGTCCAAGGTATGCTATGACATGTTTATTATCAGGAAACGGATCTTCTATCTTGACATTCCATTGCTTATTTTTAAGTGCCTTGACCAGTAAGATAAATTGGTATTTATTGTTCAATAGCCCGGATAAGTTAAGCTCATTTTTTTCATGCATTTCTCGCAAGTACCACAAGAATTTTCCACGGAATGTATTGGCCAGGGCTTTAAAATGGAACAGGAACCCTCCCTGGCTTGGGGAATTTTTCCATCTTCCTTCACTGTCGATACCACCGGCCGGCACAATACAATGGACATGGGGATGGTATTCTAATTGCTGTGTCCAGGTATGTAAAACCATTATGGCCCCGATTTTTGCATTAAGGCGGTTTTGCGGGTTAGATGCAAACTGTTTGAGTGTTTCCCAGGTGCAACGGAACAAAAGATTGTATAATTTAGCCCTGTTGTATCTGATGAGTGGATGTAATTCTTGTGGTAGAGTAAATACTGCATGGAAATATGGTACAGGTAACCGGTCATATTGTTTCTCCAGTATCCATTTTTCACGGTTAGCACCCTGGCACTGCGGACAGTGGCGGTTGCCGCATGAATTGTAATGTACTCTGGTATGCCCGCAACTGGTACATTTTTCTACATGCCCGCCAAGTTCAACAGTACGGCAAAGCTTCAGAGCCTCGATTGCCTTCAGCCAATGGACCGGTAAGTGGTGCTCAGAAAGAAACTCATCGCCATATCGCCGGAATATCTCTCCCACGCTGGTATGGGCAACACCCATTATTCATCCATATTGTCCAGCGGGCTGAATACACCACGAAGCGGGATGTCACTTACGTGGAGATAAATAAGGGTTGTATTGACTGAACTGTGCCCTAAAAGATGTTGAAGGGTTTTAATATTCATGCCATCTTCAAGGGCATGCGAAGCAAAACAGTGACGTAAAATATGCAGATTCACCTCTTTTGTTATACCTGCGCGCTTAACAGCTGCATTTAAAGCGTGGCGCAATCCTTCAGAACTCATGGGATGTCCTTTTTGCCGGCCATTGAACAGGTATACTTTGGGGTAGCACTGCCTGTAATAATCCTGCAATTCTTTGTGTACCCTTTTGGAAAGAACTGTATAACGGTCTTTACTACCTTTGCCATTATTGACCCTTATGCGGAACTTCCCGTCTTTGGTTTCTATGTCATCAATTTTCAAATTCAATAGTTCCATCCTTCGAAGTCCGGCAGAATACAAAAGACGCAACATAACCCTGTGTTTGCTATTGAAACAGCCATCGAATAAACGCTTTAATTCTTCACGGCTTAATATCCTTGGAAGCGTTTTTTGTTCTTTGGGATATGGAATCTGGGCAGCCATATCTTCATCGTGTTCCATGTATCGGTAATAATGCTTGATACCTGCTACATCCCATTTAATTTTTTGCCAGCTGAGTTTCTTATTGTCTTTGAGAAAGTTAAGGTAATCAAGAATGTGGTCAGGTTCAATGCCCACTGGTGGTAAGCCGGTATAAACACTTAGATCCCTTACTGCCCTTCGATAACCCTCCCGGGTACCCTGAGAACGTGTTGCAACGTTCAGGAATTTTTCGTACTTTGCAAGAACTGATGACAAACCATCTACAGCTTGTATTTGATTGTCATTAAATCTATGCTTAATTGCATTTTTCTTTAAAGCTTTCATAATATTTGATTTAAAAGTGAATAAATAAAATTATGAAAGCTTTCGCGTATTAGTAAAGATTAATGTTAATCAGCTACCGACGTCAGGAGGTTTTGTTCAACCAAGTCGCTAAACGCAATTTGGTCCCGCCCTTGCGGGCTTTCCAGTCTGTCCGGGCAAGCTCGGCAGCCTTCGCCCTCAGTGCGGAACTTCGTTTAGCGCGGCATTATCGGGCTGCCGTTTGCAAGGTCTCAGCGCCGGCTGCGATCGGATTATACTGTGCTGCGCTTCAGCAGGTAGAGCATCAGCCGCGATAACTGATTTTATGCTAACCATGCCTTTCAGGCCTGGCCGTAATTTCCCTTTGTTTGTCCTATAATGGATTGCATTATGTTAATATAGCTTTGGTATAAATTCTGCGTTCCCCTCGGCAGGGATGGCGTAAATGGATAACTAACCAGTATACTTTTTTGATGGCTCGGCAAAAGGATACCTTATAAACGTGGTTCCAGACCCATTGACCGATAAGCCATTTGGATCCTTTGACAGTCCGGCCGGCAGGCAAGTATAGGGGAAAAGCAGAATTTATCAGGTTATATTAATGGACGGGGGAAAAAGTTTTACTATCATACCGGATTCTGCATGACCGAACACTTTTTTTGTGAAGCGGAGCGAACAAAATGGGTGTGAGTAGTGTAAATACTTTTTGTGCAGCATATTTATTTTTTCCAGTTTTCGATCTTTAATCCGGGAATTCTGCCAAAGTGTTTAACATTATTTGTGATCAGGGTCATATCATTTTCAATAGCTATTCCAGCAATCAAAAGATCTATATCATCCAATATGTTTCCTGATTTTCTGAGTGTTGAGTATATTTCAGCTGAAATTTTTACAGATTTTTCTGTAAGCGACAGGATAATGTTTTCAGAAACAAAATCTTCAAATACGGACAACTGTTTAAAAGCATTCTTCGCCAATAATCCACTTAATATTTCGTAATACGTAATAAGGTTGATTTCAAGAACATCATAATAGTCAAGATAATTTTTTAAATTCTTTACTACATCAGGGTCTCCTTTCAGGAAATAGGTAAATATATCTGTATCAATAAGTGCCCTATTCATCAATTCTCCTCTTATTCCTTTGTCTTCTGGTTATAAGTTTATCGGTAAAATCAATAAAGAGATCATCATCAATATTCTCCCAGGCACCGGCAAAAGAA
>SLOS01000100.1 GCA_007132365.1 Bacteroidales bacterium
AGATTGCTTTCTGCAACGGCTCTGATGACTTCAGGTTCATTTGAATGTGTTGAAACTCCAAGGAACCTTGCTCTGCCTTGATCTTTGATATTTGAAAATGCCCTGATGCGTTCTTCATTAAGAGTATGCTCCCTGGATCCGGACCCATGAAGCATCAATATATCAACATATTCAAGTTGCAGTCGTTTCAAACTGATGTCGAATTGCTGGAAAATTTGGTCTTCGGTATTTCCGCGGACTTTGGTGGCAATGTAATATGAGTCTCTTGGTTTGTTTTTCAAAACTTCGCCAAGCATCTCCTCATTTCTACCGTTACTGTAACTGTGTGCAGTGTCAATAAGGGTCATGCCCATATCAAGGGCCAGATTGACAAAACGGGGATTATCCGAACGCACAAAACCAAGGTTTACCAATGGCATTTTCAACCCGGTCCTTCCCAGGGTCCGTTGCATTATTTCACCTTTCCTGACCGTAGAAAGATTACTAAGCGAATAAGCGTTTAATGCACCGCCTCCGGCAAGAAATCCTCCTGCCGCACCGGTTGCTGATAACTTTAAAAAATTCCTCCGGTTAATTGATTTATGCATATTATTTTTATGGTTGCTTATTATTAAAAATAGAACTTAACAGATTTCCCTGTTAACTTCCCGAAAAGAATTCCAGGTACTTTTCCTGCAATTCTTTGTTCTCAAGATTGTAATAACCATATAATTTATTGTCCTTCCAGACAATGCCTATCTCTCCGTTCCACCTGTCGTCAATACGGTGAATCCCCTCCCCGGGGTCCTTGATTTCCTGTCCGCTGAATTTATAATAATCCGTCAGGATCTTTTCACTTTCGTCCCTGCTTTTCGTCTTTATGACAAAAAGGTTAAACCTGTTTCCGTCAATATCATAGCTTGAAACGAATGCCCCGGAAAGGAAGGGGTGGCCAAGAAAATTAACATTGATAAATTCCTCTGAATAGTCAATTTTGCCCTCCTCGGGCAGCATTGTGACTATATCGGGGAATTTTGGATCCGGATCAAGAAGGTCAGAAACATGTCTTGCCATTTTTTCCATTGCGCTGACAGTCTCTTCCGATCTGTCATGACTTCTTATTTTGACATAGCAATCGGCAACAAAAAAATGAAGTACCCCGGGAGCGGTGTAGCCTTGTACGCCGATGTCGATAAGCTGGGGTGTTCTGGGGCGTTCCTGGGAGTAAACCCCGAAAGCATTTACAGGATCACCCTGCCTGTAAATTTCCATGACAATGTAAACTGTGTTGTCAGCTGAGTTGATATACTCACCCCAGTACAATTCCTGAAAATCATATGCCATAAAAACATCTGCGGCCCCGTTGATTATATCCCATAATGTTTCAGGGCTGTATACATCTACTTGTTCAGGTTCTTCCCACCCTTCAATGCTGGTAAAAAATTTATTATGGCCTGCATAAGTGGAAATGCCAAATCCTCCACACAAGCATAAAATAAGGGCAATCACGGGAAAAACTGCCTTCTTGTTATTTTTTTCTGCAATCACCTTCATAACTTAAAATTTATCATTTCTATAGTATTATGAACCATTATAATTATCCGAATCCTGTTTGATGACAGGGCATGGGTCTATGTCAGAAAATCGGCTGGTACACGGCGAAGCCTGTTAATATCCTTTATCTTTTCAGCAACATTGAATCCCTGAACACATTTTACTCTGCATGAATTGCAATTGTCACATGCATCCCCCGGAAGATCAAGGGAATCCATTGTTGTGCGGGCCAGTGAAAGGTCCCTGTAGCCGTAGGCATACATGTATGAGCGCATCATGTCGGGAACCGGCATTTTTTTCGGGCACTGTTCTATGCAATGTTCACAGCCGAAACAAAACATTCCTGCTCTTGCCTCATCCATTCTGAGATCTTTAATTTCCTCAGGTGTAAGGGTTATGTCCCTGTTGACATCAAAGTTGTCCTCAAGCTCATGAAATGCCGTAACACCTGGAATTGTAGTGTGAATATTTTCATTCTGAAGGACATATTTAAGCGCTGCCCTTGTGTTGATCGGATCCTGTCTCTCTTTGTCCCAGTAAGCACCAGCCATTGTTTTCATAGCAATAACTCCCAGGCCTGCTTCAGCAGCTTCGGCAATTGCCTGTTTAATCTCCAGGTAGTTGTCCATGGTGAAATTATATGCAGGACAAACTACATCATACACTTTGCTTTCCACTGCAGCCCGGATAACTTCAGGCTCATTGGAATGGGTAGTCACCCCTGTAAATCTTGCTTTTCCCTGGTCACGAAGTCTGGTTAGTGCTGTAAGGTAATTATCGTGAAGTGTGCCTTCACGGGAGGATGCCGCATGAAGATATAAAATATCCACATGTTCCATTTGAAGCCTCTTAAGGCTGATTTCAAACTGTTCTGTAAACTCGTCGACACTCAGATCCTGACCACGCGGATTGATCTTGGTGGCAATATAAAAGGAGTCCCTCGGCCTGTCTTTCAGGAGCCCACCAAGCATCTCCTCATTTCTGCCGTTCTGGTACCCGTGTGCAGTGTCAAGTAAGGTCATACCGCCTTCCAGGGCCATAGTGACTATCCTGGGATTATCAACGCGCATAACACCAAGGTTTACCACCGGCAATTTAATACCGGTCCTTCCCAGTGTCCGGTGTATTATCCCGTTTTTGCCAATGGCAGAAAGTTTATTTAAGGAAGCAGCACTGACTGCACTGCCACCGGCCAGAAATCCGCCTGCCGTACCGGCAGCCGTTAACTTTAAGAATCTTCTGCGATCTAGTGATTTTTGCATATGTATATGTTTGAATTTATGGTTATTAGACTATATATATATATTTATCTAGTTGAAATGAAATGAATTATGTTTAAAAATAATGGAAAAATACTAAATTAATAATGAATTTTTATCATTTACTATACAATATTAATCTGGATTAAATATTCATGAATCATATATGTTACTTAACAGTCCTGGCGGTTTTAGTAAATAAAACAGTATATATTTGCCCTGAGAGGTCAGAGATAAAAGTGATATAAATGAAAAATACACCCATAGACAGCGCAACAGTCACCAAAATTATAGAGGAAAGCAATATTTCGTCCCTGGGAGTGGCAAATATCAGGGAAATTGTACGAATTGTAAACCTCATAGAAGATAAAACCGGGGAGCGATTCATCAGGATGGAGATGGGAGTGCCTGGTCTGACTACCAGTCGGATAGGTATTGATGCAGAAATAGATGCACTTAAAAGGGATGTTGCCTCAAACTACCCTATGATAGAGGGTGTTGCTGAATTAAAACGGGAAACATCCAGGTTCATTAAAAAGTTTACGGATATCGAT
>SLOS01000070.1 GCA_007132365.1 Bacteroidales bacterium
CTGGGTATAGATCCGGTTCATTTCGGGATAATCATGGTGGTTAATCTTACCGTAGGACTTTGTACACCACCGGTAGGTTCGCTGCTGTTTATCGGTTGCAGCGTTGCAGATCTGAGCATAATGAAGGTTATCCGTCCGCTGATCCCGTTTTTTATCGCAATGATAGTGGCGCTGATGCTTATAACCTACATTCCCGCGCTCAGCCTCTGGCTGCCCGGAGTTTTCGGTTACTGACCAATAGGATCGCTGTAGCCGATAAGTTCTATTCCCAGTTCCCTGACAGCCTTAATGACCCGCCGGTCGGTAAAGACTTTGGTCACTCCTTCACGGTCGGCCGCCACATCTTCATAGCCGATATGGCCAAGGGCGCGGATCTCAGGGGTATCGTAAGCCGGATGCCCGGCAAAAAGTAGCCGTCATCACATGTAATGGAAGGTGTATTGCTCAGCGGCCTCCACTTCATCCTCTCCCATTCGCTGGTAAGGGTCAGGTGAAGTCCGACATTGACCTGAGGATTGTAGTCAAGAAGCCTTACTGCATCAGGAAACCAGGGTGTCGGCATCATAAGCTCAACCGTGGTCACTATCCCGTTCAGATAGCTGTCGATAACCGCTTCGTTGACAGAACGCGCAACACCTATATCGTCGGCACGGACAATAAATGTTCAGTATATTCAATAAACAAATTCAAATGGATATTATTTTGGTTTAGCTTTATATGTTTATATTTGCATAATATAAAAACAAACAAAATAAAGTTACAGCAGTGATGGAAAAATTTCAATGTGAGAATTGTGGTAACCTTTTCCAAACAGAGGGAGAAGTGCTGGAATACCACAGTCCCATATACGGACCGTGTTCCAAAAAGGTAGCCGGCTGCCCTCAATGTGGCAGCAAAAGTGATGAATACCGCCCTCCAAAACAATCAAAGGCAAAGAGTGATTTCAGGCAGGCTTCACCGGCCATGGGCAACTGCCCGGCAGGGGGTTGCTGCTGCGCCGGACAGGGCTGATATAACCACAAATAACGGGGTAGTTCCGGCTTACATTTCAATGCATTCAACAGTAAAGAATGTTACAAAAGGGATGCCCCTCATCCCTTTTGTGATTTTAGCTCGGCAAGCCTGTCCAGCAGCTTGTCCATCTCAGCAGGATCAAGTCCGGGTTGCCGCAGGCTATCCTTTATCTCCCCGATTGTTTTCTCATTTTCTGATGCAGGCGTTTCACCGGCTGAAGGCGTGTCAGGCTCCATGCCTTCCTCCTTTTTCCCGGGGGTAAGGAGTATATCATCGCCTATCTCATCCTTCAGCTGATGGATCATGTTTTCCATCATCTGCCTGAAGGGCTCCCGCAGGTGCTCAGGTATATCGTCGGGCATCATGTTCTTCATCATCTCGTACTGGTTGAGCATCATTTTGAATTGTCCCGCAAACTGTGGATTAACACCCTGAACCTCCCCTTCTGACATTTTATCGGCCAGCTTCCGGAAAAGCGCCAGCAGCGTCTCAAAATTCTGCCTGAAAGAATCATCTCTCTGCTCCATAACAACAATTATTATAATTTCCGCTGTTTTGCTGCCCGGCATGCTAACGGTGAAGTTAACCGGCAAGGACATTCGTTCTGTGACGAACCGCGGGCAGCATTTACAACAATATTATAACAACAGTCGTGCCGGATTTGTTGTTTTTGACAGACACTTATCCCCTCCTCCAGGGAAGTAGTCCTTCGCAAACCGGACAGTCATCCCGTATTTGTTGAATTGGACAGGCGCTAATAAATCCCGCCCGGCCCGGAGAGATGTCCTTCACAATACGGGCAATCGTACCCCATTTGTTGTTCCGGGATCACCTATTCCAGTGACTTGAATTCGAAAAGCCCGCTTCTGTATGAGTCTATCGGTGCACATGAACACATCAGGTTCCTGTCGCCATATGCATCGTCAACCCGGCTTACAGAGGGCCAGAACTTGTTGTCGGCTATCCACTTAAGTGGATAGGCTGCCTTTTCCCTGCCGTATGGCCTGTCCCATCCGTCAGATACCGTAACCCCGGCTGTATGTGGTGCATTCTTCAGCACGTTGTTCTTCTTGTCGGCTTTCCCTGAGCGTATCTCCTCCATCTCGGCATGGATAGATATCATCGCCTCGGCAAACCTGTTAAGCTCATGCAGCGATTCGCTCTCCGTCGGCTCCACCATCAGGGTGCCTGCCACCGGGAACGACAGTGTCGGGGCATGGAAGCCATAGTCCATCAGCCGTTTTGCAATATCGGCCTCGGTAACCTCCAGTTCCTTGTCCATTCTGAACCTCCGGCAGTCGATTATCATCTCATGGGCAACAAAACCGTTGATTCCCTTGTAAAGAACATCATAGTGGTCCTTTAAAACAGCCGCCAGGTAATTGGCATTAAGTATGGCCAGGCGGGTAGCCTCGGTAAGTCCTTTCCCGCCGAGGAGCTTGATATAGGCATGCGAAATAGTCAGTATGCTTGCACTTCCGAAAGGAGCAGCAGCTATCGCCTCAACACCCTTCTCACCACCTGTGGTAATGACCGGATGCCTGGGCAGGAACTCCACCAGGTGGGCGGCGACACCTATCGGGCCCATTCCCGGCCCCCCGCCCCCGTGCGGTATGGCAAATGTCTTGTGAAGGTTCAGGTGGCACACGTCGGCACCAACTATCGCCGGGTTGGTAAATCCTACCTGCGCGTTCATGTTGGCTCCGTCCATGTATACCTGCCCCCCGTTCTCGTGGATAATTTCTATCATCTCAATGATGCCGGGCTCATATACCCCGTGAGTTGAAGGATAGGTCACCATAAAGGCGGCCAGGTTATCCCTGTGCTGCTCAGCCTTGCTGCGGAGATCCTTAAGGTCGACGTTACCGTGTTTGTCGCATCCCACTATTACCACCTCCATACCTGCCATAACCGCGCTTGCCGGGTTGGTGCCATGGGCCGATGAAGGTATCAGGCATACGTTCCTGTGTCCCCCGTTCCTGCTTTCATGATAGCCCCTGATTACCATAAGTCCCGTATACTCACCCGAAGCCCCGGAATTGGGCTGGAATGAGATTGCATCGTAGCCCGTAATTTCACACAGGTCGGCCGCCAGTTCACCCATCAACTCATGGTAACCCTCCGCCTGGCCGGCCGGCACAAACGGATGCAGCGCCCCGAACTCGGGCCAGCTGAGCGGCAGCAGCTCGGTAGCCGCATTCAGCTTCATGGTACACGACCCAAGCGATATCATTGAGTGCGTAAGGCTGAAATCTTTTCTTTCAAGCTTCTTGATGTACCTCATCAACTCGGTCTCCGACCGGTAGGCATTGAAAACATCAAGGGTCAGGAATTCGCTTTCGCGGATGAATACTTTATCAATGGCCGTCCTATCCTCCAGGGAGCTCACCTCAGGAACCTCCCTGCCGGCAGCAGCGGCAAAGACTGAAAGGATATTGTTTATGTCCTTTATGAGTGTGGTCTCGTCGAGGCTGATGCCGACCGTCCTGTCGTCAATATACCTGAAATTGATCATTTTCTCCAGCGCCTGCTTCTCAATGTCGGCTGCCAGGATATCACCCGGCAGGGACACCCTGAGTGTATCAAAGTAGTTGCCGTTCTCCTGCCCGCAGCCCAGGCTTTTCAGCCCCTTCTCAAGCGTGACAGCACTATGGTGAATATGAAGGGCAATCCTTTTCAGTCCCTCCGCACCGTGATAGACCGCATACATACCTGCCATGGTGGCCAGCAGTGCCTGGGCTGTGCAGATATTGGAGGTGGCTCTTTCACGCTTTATATGCTGCTCCCTTGTCTGTAAAGCCATCCTGAGTGCATGTTTGCCCTGGGCATCGACTGTTACGCCTATTATCCTGCCGGGCACGTGACGCTTGAACTTCTCCCTGGTAGCGAAGTACCCTGCATGCGGACCGCCATATCCCATCGGTATGCCGAACCGCTGGGTCGAACCAACCACTATGTCTGCACCCCACTCTCCGGGAGGTGTGAGCAGGGCGAGACTGAGAATATCGGCAATCACTCCGGTGTATATGCCTTTTTCAGAAGACTTCGATATAAAATCCCTGTAATCGTAAATATTGCCGTCACCGGCGGGATACTGCACCATCACACCAAAGTAATCTTCACCCGGGTCAGCCCCGGTATAACTGCCGGTCACCAGCTCTATGCCCAAAGGTATGGCCCTGGTCCTCAATACTGCCAGGTTCTGCGGGAAAATGTTTTCGTCGACAAAGAACTTCATTGCACCCGACTTTACCTGATCCCTGCTGCGTGCATTGAACATCATGATCATGGCCTCGGCTGCTGCAGTGGCCTCGTCAAGCAGTGATGCATTTGCCAGCTCCATACCCGTTAGGTCCATCACCGCCGTCTGGAAGTTCAAAAGGGCTTCCAGCCTTCCCTGTGAGATCTCTGCCTGGTAAGGTGTATAAGAGGTGTACCATGAGGGGTTCTCAAGGATGTTCCTCTGAATGACCGGCGGGAAGATAGTATTATAATAACCGAGGCCGATATATGATTTATAAACCTTGTTCTTTGAGGCGATCTCCCATATCCTGTGCAGGTATTCATGCTCACTTATACCATCTGGCAGGTTGAGCGGTTTTTCAAGCCTTATTGCCGGGGGAACTGTCTTGTCGATGAGCTCGTCAACAGAACCAACCCCAATCTTTTCAAGCATAGTACCGATCTCATGGGGACGGGGACCGTTATGACGCAGAACGAAATTGTCAAGTGCCATATCTGATGTATTTATGTTTTTACTGTTTACCGATTATATTCTGTAAAAATAAAAATTAGACTTATTGATAAACAAGACAAATATCATGATATGCCGATGCACAACAGGGTATGCCCGGCCTTAAGGCAGGATACACCGGCAGCAAGTTCGAGGCATACTGAGCGATCTGCTAATTATTTTATCCCCTGAGGAACGGATTGGAACGCTTCTCCTCGCCGATGGTGGTTTCAGGACCGTGCCCCGGATAAACCACCGTCTCATCAGGAAGCACCATCAATTTTTCTGTAACAGACCTTATGAGGGTGTCATAATCGCCTCCGGGAAGATCTGTCCGCCCTATGCTTCCATTGAATAATACATCTCCCGAAATCACAAAATTATCCCTAAGGCTGTAAATGGCTACACTTCCCGGTGAATGTCCCGGAACATGCAATATTTCAAGTGTGGAACTGCCAAAGAAAAAGGGGGTACCTTCTTCAAGGTATTCATCGATCTCAGGTGGTGCTTCAACTTCAAAACCAAACATGTTGCCATGCTCCACGGCATTGGCCAGTATAAACTCATCTGCCGCATTTGCAGCTACCTTTACCTTGAATTTATTCTTAAAGAAAGAGTTCCCGAGAAGATGATCGACATGACAGTGTGTATTTACTATTTTAACAGGATTAATCCGGTTATTATCAATAAAATAAAGCACCTCTTTCTTCTCCGCCACCGTATAGCTGCCCATATCGACCAGTATACAGTCTCCGGTTTCGTCATATAAAAGATATGAATTCTCCTGAAACGGATTGAAAACGAACTTTTGAATTGTTATCATGCTTATTAAACAGGTTTAAAAACACTACATTGATTTTCCTTTAAGAAGAGGAACGAAAACAAAGCGGCCATGTTCAGTTATCTCATACTCCTCTTCACTGTTTCTTACTATCCTGGTCATAACCTGCGAATTACTGTCACCCAAAGGTATTACCATAATACCACCAATGGAAAGCTGGGATTTTAATTTATCCGGAATCTCTGTTGCCCCGGCAGTGATAAGTATCCTGTCAAAGGGTCCATAGGAAGGTTGTCCCTCATAACCATCTCCGTAGAAGAAATTTGCCTTGTAGCCAATAGACGGAAGAAATGACTGTGCTTTCATGTATAGTTCCCGTTGACGCTCAATTGTATAAACTTTAGCACCCAGTTCAATCAGAATGGCTGTCTGATACCCTGAGCCGGTACCTACTTCAAGAACTTTATTATGACGCTTAACTTCAAGCAGCCGGGTTTGAAAGGCAACAGTATAGGGTTGGGATATTGTCTGTCCGCATCCTATGGGGAAAGCCTGGTCCTTATAGGCATATTTAATAAAACTGGTGTCCATAAACAAATGTCTCGGAACCTTCATCATTGCATCCAGAACTCTTTCATCGTCAATCCCCTTGGAGCGAATCTCCTCAATAAGATTTTTCCTGAGACCCTTATGGCGGTATGTATCGTTCATTATACTTTAAAAAATCATATTAAAAAATGCTGTCTATGCTTCTGCACTGTCTGCTAAATTACATTATTTTTTTCCAAAAGAACTGAAACAGCAAATACAATTAACAACAGACAGTTGATAATTAAAAAGCAATGTCATTATGTTAAAACGGAAAATACCTTAGTTTTGCAGTAAAGGATACGTTATGCTTAAAACCGGCCTGGTTGGTAATCTGACAGACCATGAAATCGATGCGGTTTTCATGCATCCCGGATTTACGGTGACAGGATGCTTTTATCCGGATTATCATGAAAATAATCCGGTCCCAGGACAACTACCTGTTTTATCTGCCGAAACTCTTATAGATGGAAATGAAGCCCTGATATTTAACCGGGTAAATGCTGATATTATCAATTTGCTTTATGCGGCACTGAAAAAATCAAGGCATGTTATGCTTCTGGATACCACTGAATTGAAATCCGGGGCAATTGCAGAACTTATTAAATTAAGAGAAGAGGCACAGACTGTAGTTCAGACAAGGCAGATTGAGAGAACAAATCCATTGCTGCATGCATGCCTTCCATTAATAACTCATCCCTCACTTTTTGAAATTCAGCTGCTTATCCCTAATAAGGGATTAAACAGCACCGGGGAGGTTGTAAAAAACCTGCTGAGGATGATTGATGCCCTTTTATTTTTAAACCCGGTCAATATAAAAAAAATACAGGCCTTAAGGCAATCTGTGAACACAGCCTCAACTTGTTTTATCAGCTCACGAATTGATTTTGACAGCGGCTCTGTTGCAAACCTTCTCTTTTCCAATATTGCAAATAAAGAATCTTTCATTATTCAAATCTATCAGAAAAATAATACTTTGAAGATTGATATGTCCGGCCGGGAACTGATGATTTTTGAACACTCAGAAAAACAAGACAAAATTTTTTCCAGAACTGTAAAGGTTAAAAAAAGAGGCCGTCGTATCTTTTATAATGAACTGGAAAGTTTTTATCAGTCAATATTAAGCAGAAACACCTACAGCCATGAGCTTTATGAGACCTTCAGGGTATTGGAGCTAAGCCTTAAAATTATTGCAAAATCGGGATTTCCGGAATCAGGGGAATAATTTTTTTTTCCTCTGACCAAAAAAAACCGTATAAATCATGGTTTTGAAAAGGAAAATTTCCTATAATTGTTAAAGATTAAAGTCATTTAAAAAAATCATATGCAAAATTTCTACTAGAAAACTTTCATAGCAGAATTTTGGATATCTCCTGAGTAAGGAGATGAAAATACTGTTTTGATGTATTTGTGGTTTTTTTAACTGACTTTTTTATGGATCACAGAAAGCAGACGGTCAAATATTTGACGTGTGATTTTTTCTCTTCAATTCTGGCCTGGATTCTATTCTATTTTTTCCATTTACATCAATTAGGCTTAATTGGTGTCTTTTATGCCCCCGCAAGCCCTGAACTAATTACCGGATCAATTGCGTTTCCTGTTTTCTGGATCTCCTTCTATTTCTTTTGGGGATTTTACCGTGATATATTTCGTCGCTCCCGGATTAAAGAACTTGGGGCATCTTTTACCGTAACATTAACCGGCACTCTGATTATCTTTATCTATATGGTATATACAGATGTCATTACCGGCGTTTCAACAAGCTTTCTTAGCTCCTTTATAGTACTGTTTTACATCCAGTTCACCGTTTCCTATTTGCCCAGATTATTTATAACCTCATACACTATTTCATCAATCCGCAAGGGGAAGATAGGCTTTAATACTATAATTATCGGCAGTGACAAAAAAGCGGTTGATGTTTACAGGGAGATTAAAAATCAGCCAAGGTCAACAGGTAACAAATTCATAGGATTTGTAAATATTAACGGAAACAGCTCCTACCCTTTGGGAAAGTTTCTGACACATCTTGGGGGTCTTGATCAGCTGACTGAAATAATATCCAAATACAGGGTGGAAGAAGTAATAATTGCAATTGAAACTTCAGAGAATGGTAAAATAGAAAGGATAATTTCCAGAATTGACCATCCGAAACTGTTAGTTAAAGCTATTCCCGGAATGCAGGACATTCTGACAGGAAGGGTCAGAATAAACACAATAATGGCAACCCCACTTCTTCAAATCTCCCACAGCCTGATGACTCCGTGGCAGAAAAACATCAAACAGATAATAGATATTTTATTCTCTGTTATTGCCCTGATATTGTTACTGCCGGTATCCATAATAATTATGATATGGATTAAGCTCAGCTCACCGGGCCCGGTTATCTACAGCCATGAGCGGATCGGTAAAAACGGTAAACCATTCAGGATTTATAAGTTCCGGACAATGATTGACAATGCCGAACAGAACGGTCCTGAACTCTCCTCCCCCTATGACAGCAGGGTTACCAAACCGGGACGATTTTTAAGAAAGACCAGGCTTGATGAAATCCCCAACTTCATTAATGTTCTTAAGGGTGAAATGTCGCTTGTGGGACCACGTCCCGAGCGCAGATATTATATTGATAAAATTGTTTCAAATGCGCCTCACTATAACCATCTCCTGAAAATAAAGCCCGGTATTACTTCATGGGGACAGGTAAAATATGGTTATGCCGAAAATGTGGGACAGATGCTTCAACGATTGAGATATGATATTCTGTATCTTGAAAATATGTCTGTTTTCGTGGACTTTCAGATATTGATTCTTACTATTTTAATAATCCTTAAACGTAAAGGTGTCTGATTAATTTATAAAAACTCAAAAAGATGGAGAAAAAGAAAAAATTTGCAGTGGTCCTGGCCGGTTGCGGTGTTTTTGACGGAAGTGAGATACATGAGGCAACGATGACTCTTTATGCCATCATGAAAAACCAGGGAGAATATGAAATATTTGCCCCTGATATAATGCAACACCATGTAATAAACCATATTTCAGGCGATGAAATGAAGGAGTCCAGAAATGTCCTGATTGAATCTGCCAGGATAGCACGCGGTAAGATCAGGGCCCTCAATGAGTTCAGGTCAGAAGATTTTGATGCCGTTATTTTTCCCGGAGGATTTGGAGCGGCCAAAAACCTTTCAGGCTTTGCTTTCGACGGACCGGATTGCAAAGTCAACCCTGAGGTGGAAAGAACGGTTAAAGATATGGTTAATAGCGGCAAACCCATTGGAGCCCTTTGCATATCTCCGGCAATAATGGCAAAAATCCTTGATAAACCTGTACTCACCATTGGTCAGGACGAAGGTACATCCAAAGCCGTGGAAAGCATGGGAGCCACACATAAAACAACCGGCCACGGGGAAGTAGTGGTCGATCCGGATTACAAGCTTGTCACATCCCCCTGTTATATGCTGGATGCAAACATCCTGCACATAGCAGAAGGGGCAGACGCTGTTGTAAAAGAAATATTCGGGATGTTTTAATCAGGATGCCGGCTTTAAATCTGGCCGTTATCTATAAGGTGCAGTATCTGGTCAATCAATTTATCCTCACCCTCGGCATCAAATCTCGTTTTAAGGTTTGATCCGAATATCCTGGCAACGGTCTGCCAGAAAAATGCAGAAAAGGCACCCCTCAACTCTCTTACAAGCTCGTAGGAGGTATTGCCTGTCTCCCTGTCTATCAACTTGATCAGAAGCCGGCCCTGGGTGATGGTAAGGGATCTCAGCTCATCCTCAAATTCAGCCATCAGTTCACGTTCAACATTTTTAACAAATTCCTTTCGTTCCCTTTCTGTTTTGAGTTCGATGAAAACAGTATTCATCTCTTCAAGCTTTTCAGCAGCAAGGAGGGCATAGGGATAAACTATCTTAAGATTGTAAACAAGCCTTTCATACCTTCTTATATCCCGTCTGCTTGTAAAACGAGGTATGGAGTATATCTGAACCTCTTCTATCGTAGAATGCAGAATAGTGTCGCCATCTCTTATCGTCTGTTTTAGTACCTCGAAATGACGTATATTGAGAGTATCATCATGAAGCTTCTGTCCTTTGGCATTATTAATGCAAAGCAATGAAACAGCAATTATGGGTATTATCCTTAACATAATAATTTACAAACGAATCCAGAATCACATAATTGTTAATATGCCAAAAAAATAAAAATCCAAATTACACTAAGCAATGAGGCAATTTATTACATTATTTTCCTTATTTGTATTGCATGCAAAATTAATTCCAAAAATTACACGTGACTAACAATAATTAAACTGTTTAACGGACCGGATTAATTAATGGAAATGATTCTATCTTTGTGCCTGCAAAAAGCTCATAATATAATCTCAAGATAACGAAAGACGAAAATATAAGACCCGGATGACTCTATATCCGATAAAATCATGCCGTTGAAAAAAATGAAAAGATGGCTGCTTATTTTAGCTGGCAGTATATCTCTCGGACTGGGTACACTTGGTGTTGTTGTCCCGCTTCTGCCAACTACACCATTCCTGCTACTAACAGCAGCATGTTATATAAAAAGTTCTGAAAGACTCTACAAATGGCTTATTAACCATAGGCTATATGGAAAATTTCTTCGCAATTATATTGAGCATAAAGCTATTGCACTGAATGTTAAAATTGGCAGCATTGCACTGTTGTGGATCACAATAATCACATCTTCAATTCTTTTTATATCTGTTACCTGGCTGAAAGTATTGTTAATTGTAAAAGCTGTTATTGTAACCTTGCACATAAACTCTTTCAGGACCATTAAGTGAACCGGCACCCACTTCACTGCCGGATATGTTATTAAAAAGGTTTATATTTGCAAACTTCTGTAAAAGTAATAATTACATAGCAAATGGAGAGGAAGATAAAAATAGACGTTGGCTCTGAAATAGGTGAACTGGAAGCTGTTATTATCCACACTCCGGGCCCTGAAGTTGAAAATATGACTCCTGAAAATGCAGAGCGTGCTTTATACAGTGATATTCTGAACCTGCCGGTTGCGCAAAAGGAGTATTCAGCACTGGAGCAGGTGCTTCGGAAGTTTACCAGGGTATTTCAGGTAAAAGACCTGCTTGTGGAGACTCTTAATAACCTACGGGTAAAAGAAAATCTCGTCGATAGAATATGCAATACCAGTGAAACAGGTCACATGAAGGAATACCTGATGACAAGGCCGCGCAAAGAACTTACAGACCTGCTGATTGAAGGAGTTGTAATGCAAAAGAACACCCTCACCCGGTTTCTCAGCAGGGAACGCTATTCGCTGCCTCCACTTCATAATTTCTTCTTTATCAGAGATGCAGCCATCCCCATGCTCGATTCAGTCCTGATCAGTAAAATGGCTAACAAGATAAGGGAAAGAGAGTCGATAATTATGGAAACCATATTCGATTTCAGCGGAATTTTCAACACAAAAACCAATAGTGCCATGCATCCCGACCCTATGCTGGCAATTGAGGGGGGTGACGTACTTGTTGCACGTGAAGATATACTGATTATCGGGAATGGAGCACGCACAAGTTCCCGGGGTATCGACCTTATTTTGGAAATGCTCAGGGGTCAGAGTAACGGGAAAAGACATATAATTGTCCAGGAGTTACCCAGGAGCCCTGAATCCTTTATCCACCTTGATATGGTGTTTACCCTTCTGGATACTGACAGCTGTATGGTATATGAACCGGTGATATTCAAAACAAGTAAATACCAGACAGTTCATATAATTATAGAACAAGGGAAAGTTAGTTGCATCAGCGAGGAGAGGAACATACTGGAAACCTTGAAGAGCCTGGGGATGGACCTTAAGCCGGTTTATTGCGGGGGTAAATCCGACCCATGGATCCAGGAAAGAGAACAGTGGCACAGTGGGGCCAATTTTTTTGCTGTTGCTCCCGGTAAATTAATAGGATACGGCAGGAATACATATACACTGGATGAGATGAACAAAAACGGTTTTGAGATTATAAGCGCTAATGATATTATCTCATCAAAGGTTGATCACAATAAATTCAAAAAGGCGCTGATCACACTTGAGGGATCTGAATTACCGCGTGGCGGCGGTGGTGTCAGATGTATGACACTGCCACTGAAAAGAAAAGCTGTTAACTGGTAGTAGCACCAGTTAACTTAAATGGTCCTGGGTTCCTGAAAAATTTCATACCCTTACTGAACAACTTTTTTCACCATGTCGGCTGATTCCTGCAAAGTAACGGCAGAATATACCTTAAGGCCGGACTCATCAATAAGCTGTTTTGCCTCCGTGGCATTTGTTCCCTGCAACCTTACTATTACAGGGATCTCAATATCCCCAATACTTTTATAGGCATCAACGATACCCTGTGCCACCCTGTCACACCTTACAATGCCTCCGAAAATATTTATCAGGATGGCCTTTACATTCGGGTCCTTTAATATTATCCGGAATCCGGCTTCAACTGTGCCGGCATTTGCCGTCCCCCCAACATCAAGAAAATTGGCCGGATCACCACCGGAGAGCTTGATAATATCCATGGTGGCCATCGCAAGACCAGCTCCATTTACCATACAGCCAACATTACCGTCAAGCTTGA
>SLOS01000398.1 GCA_007132365.1 Bacteroidales bacterium
AAAATAATCTCTGGGCATTTGAAACCCCCGACGGAAGGTCGCTGAAGCTGGGGATGGAGTTCATTTTTCCTTATATTGAAAACAAGGACTCATGGCCTTTCGGGGAAGATGTTTATATCTGGGATGAATGGCCGGTGAGGCAGTCCTCTCTCCTGTTTGCGGGTCTGGCATATAACATCCCGGAATATATCGATATGTATCTTTCACTTCCTGCAGACCCGGATCATCCTGAAGTGATCCGCAACCTGCCTGTACGGCACCCCCTGATCTGGATGGATCTTAATTAAATACATTCATAAGTTTTCTATCATGCAAATTATCCATGTAATATACTTATCAATATTTTTTATATCTCTTACCGGGTGCAGAGACAGAAATATTTTTTCTGATGGAGAAAGAGATGTTCAACATGTCAAGGTATTTTACCAGGAGGGTAAATATGGAGGCTGGCCTGCAAATTGGGGAATGTGGTCGTGGGACGAAGAAATACTGGTAGGTTTTACACATGCTGATCATAAAGAAGGGGGTTCAAGCCACACATATGATGTTAAAACAGGCCTTGCAAAATTTGCGCGTAGTCTGGATGGGGGGAATTCATGGTCAGTTGAAGATGGGTATGACGCCGGGATCACTGAAGCGACCTGGGAGCATAACATAGGTGACAAATCAAAGCCATCAAAGATGTTAACCACCAGCATTGATTTCACTCATCCTGATCTGGCACTCACCTTCCGTACTTGTCATGTATTGGATGGTCCTTCTTCTTTTTATTATTCTTACAATCGTGGCAGAAACTGGGAAGGAGCATATAAACTTTTGGTAGATTTTCCTGGTCGTAATCCGGTTGGTATTGTTACCCGTACTGATTATATTATTGACGGACAAAATGAGTTAACAGCTTTTTTGACAGTAGGTTTTCGTGAAGGGGACAATAATTGGCGTGAAGTAGCTGCTGTTCGTACTACAGATGGCGGCAAGACCTGGGAACACCTTTCCTGGATAGGTCCCCGGGGTGTAAATTCAATCATGCCCTCATCAGCACGATTGGACCCATCACGGATTATTACCATAATAAGACGCACAAAACCACCCAGGATGGTCAGTTACCTTTCGGAAGATAACGGACTGACATGGGCTCAGCTTGATGACCCGGTTCAGGTTGATGCTAATGGCCATCCTCCTGCGCTAATCAAATTGAATGACGGACGGCTTTGTTTGGTTTATCTTCTGAGAAATGCCGAAACAGTTCCTGAGGGTATCGGGTTATACGTTACATTCAGCTCTGATAATGGCCAGACTTGGGATATCCCGGTTCAGTTGAGAGGCAATGATGGTGCAAACTGGGATATCGGCTACCCCAGGGCAGTTCAACTTCCGGATGGTAATGTGGTTGCACTATATTATTATAATAATGCCAATGACCAGATCAGGCCTCCCTACAGGTATATTGCTGCAACTCTTTTTAATCCGGATAATTATTGAAGTACTTCTCAATTTCAAATTAAATGAAGATATGATGATACAGATAAGATTTATTTTATCTGTTGCTGTTAGTATGATAGCATCGGGTTCAATTATAAATAGTCAGCATCTTGAGCAACTCTCGTATAACCACCCTGACTTGCTGGTCGATCTGGGTGTTGGGTTGACTTCTTATCCACTGCTGATGGACTTTAATGGGAATGGCCTGACTGATTTGGTGGTCGTTTGTCCTGACTGGCGTGCACGCATGGACGAAAAACCGAATAACGGGGTATTCGTTTTTGAGAATTCCGGTGAATACGACCCTGAAACAAATCTTCCCGTATACAAACCTGCCAGGAGGCTTGGTCAGGGGATCCCTAACGCGCAGATTTCATACATAGATGGTAAGCCCGTTGTTACAACGGCTGGTAAAAGGTACCCGGATTTTATAAACACTGCTTTCAGGAATCCGTTGAGCTTTCCTGCTCCAGGTGCAGAGGAAATAAATCCCGAAGGCGGGCGTATACGCTCGAACAAATGGCGTTTGGTTGATTTCAGTGGCAATGGTGTGAATGATCTTATCATAGGCATTGATTTCTGGGGAGCGCGGGATTACCGGGGCAGGGAATACTATGGATGGCAGGATGCCTATGATGAGAATGGTCAATGGATGAATGGCCCGGTTCGCGGTTATGTTTACCTGTTAAGAAACACTGGGAGTAATGATGAACCTGTATATGAGAACCCTGAACAACTTTTTACCACTGATGGTGCAGAGATAGAAGTATTTGGCCGCCCTTCGCCGAATTTTGCAGATTTTACGGGTGACGGGAACCTGGACCTGATATGTGGTGAGTTCCGGGATGGATTCACTTTTTTCAGGAATGTCGGAACCCGTGAAAAACCTCTTTATGCTCCGGGCCGACCCCTGACTAATGACGATGTTGTCATCAGGATGGACCTTCCCATGATCACACCGGTGGCATATGATTTTACCGGTAATGGCTGGCCTGACCTTATAGTTGGACAGGAGGATGGCCGTGTTGCATTGATTGAGCATACGGGATTAGTTGTTGATGGGATGCCGGTATTCAAATTTCCCCGATATTTTCGCCAGTTGGCTGACGGGGTTAAATTTGGTGCCCTTGCCACTCCATTCGGGTTTGACTGGAATGGTAACGGCCGCGATGACATAATAGTCGGCAACACTGCAGGACATATCGGGTTTATTGAGAATCTCGGAGGCAATCCTGTTAAATGGGCCGCTCCGGAACTTCTTGAGGTTGGTGGAGAGGTAATACATATCACGGCCGGACCAAGTGGGTCAATTCAGGGCCCGGCTGAGGCTAAATGGGGCTATACCACCTTATCCATCGCGGATTGGAACCATAATGGGCTGCCTGATCTTATTGTAAATTCCATATGGGGGAAGGTAATATGGTATGAGAATATCGGCACCCGAACCGAGCCAAAACTAGCTGCTGCCCAGCCGGTTGAAGTGGAGTGGGAGGGAGAGGCTCCAAAACCTGCCTGGAACTGGTGGAATCCTGAAGGGAATGAGCTGGTTACGCAGTGGCGGACGACTCCTGTGGCAGTGGACTGGACCGGCAATGGCCTGACCGATTTGATAATGCTCGACCATGAAGGTTATCTGGCTTTGTTCAGACGCGTTACACGCAATGATGAGATAGTCCTGCTGCCTGGTGAGCGGGTATTCCGGCTCGAAGGTGAGGATAGCCCTCTTCGTCTACAGGAAGGTATAACCGGGCGCAGTGGTCGTCGCAAGATTGCCATTGTTGATTTCGATGGTGATGGACGGCCGGACCTGTTGCTCAACAGCCAGAATGCTTCATTTCTTCGGAATATCGGTA
>SLOS01000187.1 GCA_007132365.1 Bacteroidales bacterium
AAAATCAATCAAATACCAGGTAGGGGGAAAGCCTGGTGAGATCCTGCCGGGTGAATGAGTCGGACTCTAACAGGTCCTCAGCATTTTTCAGCCCGCCACTGCGGCGCAACCGGAAAATCTCCGAGACCTGCCCGTAATCAAGATAAGGATGCCTGAGCAGGGTACTGAAGTCGTCCGCCAGGGGCCGGAGCCTGTTAATAAGGGTCGTATCAGCATAAACAAATGGCTCTGTATCTTCGAACCTTACCTCGTCCATACCGTAGACCTCGAGCAGCTGCGCAACATTGTGGTAACCGCCAAGGATTTCCCTGTACCTGACTATCCTGCGAGAAAAAACCGGTCCGATGCCCCTTATTCTCATAAGCCCGGTTGTGTCGGCACTGTTGATTTCAATCCTGTTATCCCGCACCGGCTGATCGATGCTTTCCAGACCCGGCCCCTGATCATACCTGCCCTTCCGGGTATCGCCCCCTCCTGCTGCACTATCAGCGGGCATTTTTCCGGTACCCGTCACACCACTGCTGTCCGGTCCGTGCCCTCCATTTTCCGGCAAACCGTAAAACGCTCTTATCTCTTTTATAAAATCCGGGTCAGCCTGGTATTCCCGTGGCCCTTTCAGGGCATTATAGATATACGGGAAAACAAATACAAGCACCATGAGCGCTGCAAGTACCAGTGTCCCGTTCCTTTCACCACGGGTGAAGAAGAAATAATCAACCAGAAACCTGCGCATTACTTTAAGAGATTTAATTTCTCTATATTAAGTTAATAAATATAACTGATACAAGCAAGTTAAGATGGAATTCCCTTTCGGGGAAAAAAATGCCAGTAATCTGCAGGATATTCCGGCAGGGATATTTCAAAGCGGAACCGGCCCGGAGGTGCGGGAAAAAATAAACCCGCGGGAACTTATTTATAAGGCCTTATCTCCCCTGTTTTACGGCGCTCAAAATAAGATATGAGGTCTTTTTTCACCTCGGGGGCCAGAATAATCAGTCCCGCGATATTGGGAAAGGCAAGGCTCAGTATCATCATGTCCGAAAAATCAATTACCGAGCCAAGGTTGGAAGAAGATCCCACCACAATGAAGAAGAGAAAAAGCATTTGAAAAAACACGGCAGCCACCCTTTTGCTCCCGAAAATCCTGAAAGACAGCTTCCCGAAAAGGAAATCAAACCCCTTCAGTCCGTAATACGACCATGATATCATTGTTGAAAAGGCAAAAAGCATAATTGCCAGTCCCAGTAAATAAGGAAACCAGCTGAAAACGGCAGCAAAAGCAGCGGAGGTCAGGGGGGCCCCCTCCAGCCCGTCAGGGTTCTCGTACATACCGGTAAAGATGATCACCATGGCAGTCATGGTGCATATGATAACGGTGTCGATAAATGGCTCAAGCAATGCAACCAGTCCCTCGCTCACCGGCTCCTCCGTTTTTGCAGCCGAATGGGCTATGGATGCTGAGCCAAGGCCTGCTTCATTGGAAAATGCCCCGCGCTGAAACCCGGTAATCAGCACCCCTATGATTCCGCCCTTCAATGCAGGGGCAGAGAAAGCACCATTCAGGATCAGTAAAAATACCTGACCGACATTGCCTATGTTCATGATGATGATGACCATGGCAGTACCCACGTACAGGATGGCCATAAAGGGGACGATCCTGGAAGTCACCCTGGCTATGCTTTTGATACCGCCGATAATAACAATGCCAACAAAAAATGCCATCATCAGGCCAAATACAAAACCCATCCTCTCAAAAGACGGGAACAGGTATACAAGCTGCGAAAAAGCCTGGTTGGACTGAAACATATTGCCACCGCCCCATGAGGCAACAACCAGCATTATGGCAAAGAGGACTGATAATATCTTACCCGTTAATTTCAGATTCCTGCGGGCCAGGGCATCCCTGAGATAATACATCGGTCCCCCGCTCACCTCCCCGTGTTCGTCAATGACCCGGTATTTCATTCCGAGAGTACATTCGGTAAATTTAAGAGACATGCCGAAAAACCCTGCAAGTATCATCCAGAATGTAGCACCGGGACCGCCAATAGTCATCGCTATAGCAACACCGGCTATATTGCCAAGTCCAACCGTGGCGGACAGGGCAGTGGCAAGCGCCTGGAACCTGGATACCTCGCCCCGGTCACCGGGCTTGTCATACCGGCCACTTAACAGTCCCACTGCATGCCGGAACCCCCTGATATTTATTAACCCCATCCTTATGGTAAAGTATCCGCCTCCGAAAATTAGCCACAGGACCACCAGGGGAACCCTGGCACCGATGTCAAATCCCATGGCAACAAGGGGGTCCCAGAAAAGCACGGCAGAAAGCATATCAACGAGAGGTTCAAACCAGGCGTTGATCTTTTCGGCAGTGGTGAGGGGTGAAGTCATTACAGGTTAAGGGGATTACCATTTATGTCATATTCGCAGAAGTCCAAGGCCATAGATAAATACCAGGGCAATGGCAAATGGTGCTACAAATTTTACCAGGAACATAAAAACAGGAAAATAACCCAGCTTCATCTCCCCCTCATTTGATATCTCACGGCGTGATGGTCCCGAACCAAGGTACCAGCCGACAAACATTACTATGAAGAACCCTCCGAGGGGCAAAAGGAGATTGGAAGCAGTGAAGTCCATCAGGTCGAAAAACACCATACCAAGGATGCTCACCTCCGACATCACCCCGAATGACAGTGTGCAGAAAACACCGAGAACCGATATCATAACCGCTGCCAGTACCGTAGCCCTTTTCCTGGTCAGACCAAGCTCCTCAACAAAATATGCCACTACCACCTCCAGCACCGAAATGGACGATGTCAGGGCAGCAACGGCAAGCAGCACAAAAAATATAAGGGCAAAAAAGTACCCGCCGGGCATCTGCTGGAAAATATTGGGAAGGGTTATAAACACCAGTCCGGGTCCCTCACCCGGATCAATTCCAAATGCGAACACGGCGGGAAATATTGCCACACCTGCCATAATTGCAATAATTGTATCGGCAGCCGACACCTGAATGACGGTACCGGACAGGTTATCATTTTTCCCTATATAGGATCCGTAGGTAATCAGTGTGCCCATACCCAGGCTGAGTGAAAAGAAAGCCTGTCCCAGTGCACTAAGGACTGCATCTGCAGAAAGTGCAGAAAAATCAGGCCGGAAAAGAAAAACCAGGCCATCACGGGCTCCGGGCAATGTAACGGAACGTATGCACAAAATGACTATCATTATTACCAGCAGGGGCATAAGCACCTTGGTATATTGCTCTATGCCTCTCTTGATCCCGGCTGCAACTATCCATGCAGTCAGAGCCATAAACAAGAGCTGCCAGAACAGAGGCCGCCAGGTACCCGATATGAAACTGCCAAACATCAGGTTAAGCTCAGCCTCATCCCTTCCCGCGAAAGCGTTGGTAACCGATTTGGTGATATATTCCAGGGTCCATCCGGCCACGGCGCTGTAAAACGAAAGTATAAGGAACGCAGCGGCCACCCCCATTACCCCTACCAGGTACCATGGAGTTCCCGGGCCAAGCTTTTTGAACGAGCCAATAGCATTGCGCTGGGCTCTCCGGCCAATGGAAAATTCTGAGAGCATAACCGGCAAACCAATTGCCACAATAAAAATCAGGTAAACAACAAGGAAGGCTCCCCCTCCGTTCTGACCTGCCACATAGGGAAATTTCCATATGTTACCCAGCCCCACGGCTGATCCTGCTGCTGCAGCGATAATCCCGAACTTGCTCCCAAAACTGTCGCGCGGGGTGAAATCTGAATGGTTCATGTATACTTAATGATTAGGGTTTATCATAAAAGAGCAGCAAGATTATAATTTTTGATGGTTTATACAAAATATAAATCACTAAAAGGGATAGCCTATGCCGATGTTGAAAGCGACATCATCAGTAAAAGTAAATCTCCGGTTTAACGGTATCCACCTTTTCTCTAAGGGTTCGGCAGGATCGCGAAGTTTAAGCCCCATATCAAAGCGGAAGATAAAGAAAGAAAAGTCAAATCTGAGGCCAAATCCCGTACCCACGGCAATGTCCTGGTAAAAACTGCCAGGTCGGAACAGGGCACCCTCCCTCTTGTCATTATCATCTATTGCCCATATGTTTCCCGCATCCAGAAACAGGGCACCTTCCATCAGCCAGAAAAGTTTAAAACGGTACTCCAGGTTAGCCTCCAGCTTAATATCGGCGGTCCTGTTGGGAAAGGATCTGTCGGTGGCTTCATGAAAAGAACCCGGTCCCAGCGACCGAACCTGCCAGGCACGGATACTGTTGGCACCACCGGCAAAATATTTCTTTTCAAATGGTAGTGCAGTGGAGTTGCCATAAGGCAGTCCGAAACCTGCAAAAATCCTGTAAACCAAAGAATTATCGCCATACAGCATCCTGTAATACCTTAAGTCAATATCCGTTTTGAAATACTGGGCAAACTCAGTACCGAACAAACGGTAATAGCCATCCTTTTTGGGACGGTCAGTCTGACGGCTTACCGCTGCAAGTATATTCCCGGCGGTTTCGGCATTAAAGCGGAAATAGACAAAATCACTCGTCCGCCTTATATCCTGGTTATTAAAGATAAAAGTGTAATTGGTTTCTGAAACCATATGGTCCCTGAAGCTGGCCTCCAGGTTATAATAGTTGATTATAGAATCAAACAGGGGAGTGGAAAAGGGCAGCCTTACCAGGTTAAGCTCGATGGGGCTTATTGTATGTGTTGTATATTGAGAGCCGCGCCAGCTGTACCCGAACCTGGCATTTGCAATTGTCCGGGTATAATCGGGCCTTAACTGGTAATTATAGGCCATTGAGATATTGGTTCGGGGATTGTACTGACGGACAAAACTGATTGACCGCATAGGGAGTAAAAACCGGGGAAACTGGATCACGGCCTCGGCACCATATTCATACGTGTTCCTGAACGACCTTGAATAATATTCGCTCATAGTTTCTACCGATCCTTTCACCCTGAAATCGAATATCTCACCTCCTCCGAAAAAGTTGCGGTGCTGGTACGATATATTCCCTCCAAACCCAAAGTCGCCGCTGGAGTTGGTGCCTTCCAGCTCTACGGTATAGGACTGCATGTTAAAGGGTGTAAGCTGTATCCAGGCATCAAGCAAACGAAAATCAGAAGTATCAGATACCGGTTCCTGTGATTCTGAAAACCTGAGGTTGACAAGACGGTAAAGGCGTAAGTCAAAAAAATGCCGGTAAGTACGGTCGACATTCTCCTTCCGGTATATCTCTCCGGGCAGAACAAAATTTGATTGTGCGAGGACGCGGGGGTTTACCGGCATCTCATCCCTGTAAAGGAAATACATATCACGGAAGACCATGGTGTCCAGGTCACGGTAATACTCATCCCTGCGATCGATTGCCTGACGGGGATTGTGCGAGGGCAATATGTAGACATTCCCTATCCTGTACCTCTCATGAGGCAGTAACATAAAATCACCATCTTCCAGTCTTTTCCTGAACCTGCTTATCCCGATGGTAATATCGACACTCATATTACCGATGGTGGTGTCAGCATTGAAATAGACATGTTCCCTGGAAAAATTGAAATATCCCCGGTTGTTAAGATATTCCTCAATACGTATGCGCTCATTCTGAAGTATGTCAACATCAAATATTATTCCCGGTTTGATGAGGGAATTGGCGGTATCTGCAAGGATTAACCCTTTCAGTCCCTGATCCTCGAAATTATAGCCGACAGAGGCTAAATGGTAGGGCTCCCGGGGCTCGACAATATATGTGACACTGGCACGTTTTCTGCGAAGCCTGGCAACATCTTCCACCCCGGCTTTATAATACCCTTTGTTCCTGAGATGTTGCTCAATCTGCACAGATGACCTGTCTGTGACAAAAGGATCGTATATAACCGGATCCTCACCTATACGCCTCAGCCAGTTGTGAGGCCATCCTTCTTTTTCAGGGTTGGCAATATTATGAAGCCAGAGGTGAAACCTGAGACCAAGTATTCTTTTATTGGGTTTCTGCCTTACAAAGGCTCTCAGCTCATCCCGGTCAATATCATTGGAGGGGGCTTCTATCCTGTAGCGGTCAAGAAGATGGCTGCCTTCGGGGATATGACGGGCCGGCCGGCAGGAAAACATTCCACCAGCAATAAATATCAGTGCATAGATAATTGGATTGCACTTACTATTTAATAATTTTAGCTGCAACTTTTTGAAATACAGAATGACTTGTTTACATTGCCGGCAAATATAAGGAATTAATAAATCACACAATTATCATGCCCGGAATAAACAAAATTAAATTTATCAACTCCTTAAAGCAAAAAAAAAACCGTCAGCAGCACAGGCTTTTCATAATTGAAGGGGAAAAGATGGTAGATGAGTTGATGGATAGCAACTTTGACATTCATTCGGTTTATGCCATTAAAAATTGGATTATGGAGCGGGGGCTGGCACCAGGTAAGGTAATACGGGCCAACGCACAGAAGTTCCCTCTTTATGAAATAAAGGAACCGGATCTTGGCCGGATAAGCAGCCTCACAACACCCAACAAAGTACTTGCACTTGCCCGTATACCCTCCTGCACGCTTGAGGGTTACAGTCCGGGAAGATCACTTACCCTTATGCTGGATAAGGTACAGGATCCCGGTAACCTGGGTACGCTGATAAGGTCGGCGGACTGGTTCGGGGTGGATAACATTATCCTTTCAGAGGATTCGGCAGAAGCCACCAACCCCAAAGTAGTGCAGTCCACCATGGGATCCATTTTGCGTGTCAGGTTCCATTACCTTGACCTGCAATCTTTTCTGAAATCGTCTGGGATGGAAGGAATTCCTGTAATCGGTGCCTTTACGGGAGCGCCCTCTGTCTATTCGGTATGCCTTTCGGACTACGGAGTAATTGTCCTGGGCAATGAGTCGCAGGGCATCTCCCCGGAAATTGAAAAATTTGTAACTCAAAGGATAAGCATTCCCTCCTTCCATAAGGGCAGCAGCGGGCCCGAATCTCTTAATGTTGCCGTTTCCGGAAGTATAATTCTTTCGGAATTCAGAAGGAATAACATTAAAGGGCCCTGATTCCGGCAGAGGGGTGTTACTCCCCAAAAAACGGTGTAGCTTCCCAAAGGCCGGTATTGCCTCTCAAATGATCACTCAAAATGGAAAGAGAGAATCAGCAGATTGGATTTTAACCTTTCAATAGAATTTTCAAACTGACTCTCGCCGCGGCGATTAAATACATCAAAAAAACCCACTGCATACTTCAGCTCTGTTGAAAACCTGAAATAGGGTAAATAGAAATCGATTCCAAAGCCGGTCTCCATATATAAATCAAAGGGATTTAGGCTGAGGAATATCTCATCTGTCTCATTGTAGTTTCTGGCCAGGTCATAGCGGAAATTAACCCCTCCTATAAGATAAGGCCTGTAATTATAAATGCGCACGGACTTGTACTTGATGATAAATGGCAATTCAAGAAAGGATGACTCCAGCTCCTGTGATCCTGCCAGCCGGGGCTCGATCCTTCCATCCCAGTCCCCGCTCCCGGGCAAGCCCGGACCGTCAATCCTGTAATAGTCAACCCTCCTCTGGCCAAAAGCCACACCCGGAAGTATCCTGAAGTCAAAATGGGAACTGAGACGGAAATTGGATACAATATTAATATTGAATCCGGGTGACAGAGTGCTTACCTCACCGTAGAAACCCTCTGATACCGCATATTCAGAGGAACTGATCCTGAAATCCATGGTGTTGATACCCAAAGTGAACCCGAAATGCAGCGCCTTATGGTCATGTTCGGGGATATTGCGGACCCTGATACGCTGTGAACTGGCGACCAGCGGTATCAGAAAAAACAGTATAAAAAGTACCTTTTTCATTGATTTAATTAACTCTCCCACGCCGGAAATTATTTTGTGCAATATAGTAATATATTGCTATCACCCTGCTTTTTTTTATGCAGTATCATCCAAAAGTTTTTAAATTCGCAATAAAAACCACATGTATTATTCCTCCGAAATACTTTTCGACTTTTCACGGACTTTCTTTGAAAAAATCGGCTGCAGCAATAAAGATGCCGCCGTAATTGCCGATGTGTTTATTGCGGCTGAACTAAGGGGCATAGGGTCTCACGGATTAATCAGAATATCAGATCATTACGAGCTTTGGAAGGCAGGGCGACTCAATACCGCACCCGGAATGCAGATAACCCGCGAAACGGTTTCCACCGCAGTGGTAGAGGGCGACAATGCGCCGGGTATGCTTGCCGCTGCCTTCAGCATGAAAACGGCCATTAACAAGGCCGCAAATGCCGGTACGGGATGGACAGCCTGCAGGAACTCAAATCACTTCGGTATTGCCGGCTATTATGCCATGATGGCCCTTGAGCATGATATGATAGGTATATGCCTGACCAATGCCAATCCCCTTGTAGCGCCTACATTCTCTATCAGCCGCCTGCTCGGCACCAACCCCATTGCCGTGGCAGTGCCGGCCGGCAGGTATCCACCCTTTGTGGCCGATTTTGCAACTACCCCGATTGCACGCGGCAAACTCGAGGTTGCAGTTAAAAAGGGCGAGAAAACACTGTTGGGTTACGTGCAGGATAAAGACGGCAACCCCAGTAACGACCCCAACATACTGCGTAAGGGCGGTGCCATGCTGCCCCTGGGCGGCGACCGTGAGCACGGGAGCCACAAGGGGTACTGCCTTGGTGCCACGGTGGATATTTTTTCAGCCCTGCTGTCAGGTGCAGGTTTCGGACCATTTGTTCCTCCTTCAGTTGCCTATCTTCCCCTTCCAAAGGAAACCAACGGTAAGGGCACGGGCCATTTTTTCGGTGCAATGCGCATAGATGCATTCCGCGAAGCTGATGAGTTCAGGGCGGCGATGGACTTGTGGATAGAGACCTTCAGGAATGCCGAAAGTGCATCCGGAAAGCCTGCAGTGCTTATCCCGGGCGATATTGAGAGAGAGCAGGAGAAAATTAACCGGAGCCGCGGTATATACCTTATACCGGCTGTTGTAGATGAGCTTAACAATATAGCCGGGGAACTGGATATGGAAATGAGATTGTGATATAAAATGATAACCCGCAGGAAAATCAAAGAATTTAGCAGGAGCTTCGCTGTCAATATCAAAAATACCACCCTGAAAACAGTCCGCGCCCTCACACCCGGCAAAGAGGCGGTTAAGGGAGGAGGGAGCGGCATTATCGTTGTTACTGCCCTGTTAATCATAATTCCCCTTTCGGGGATGATAAAGTATATCGGCATTTACGGGGTACTTACAATTATATCTGTACTCCTTGTCGCCGCAGCCCTTTTTGCACTGCTTGCCGACCTGCTGTTGAAGCTGGCAATAAAGATTCCCCTGCTGGCCAGGTTGGCCATTCTGGCATCTGTACCCTTGGTTATGATAAGTTTAGGAATCAATAACCAGGCTTTCATTTTCACTCTTTTTTTCCTGTTAATATTTTCATTCCTGGCCGGTGCCGCTACCCGGCTGCTCTACCTGCGCAGGTGGGGGGAAATATCGACCAAAAACAAGGTGCTTGTAATTGCGGCTTTGTTTGCTGGTTTTGGGGGACTGGCTGTGGGGACTGCCTGGCTGATTCATCCGGGCAGAAATATTGAACCTCCGGTTAATGCCGCAATAAGCGGGAAATATTTGCCTGATGCTCTGCAACTGCAGGACCCCTCATCAAAGGGTGAATATGATATTATGTTCATCACCTACGGCAGCGGAGAGGATAAGCGCCGTAAGCAGTACGGCCGGGAGGCAGATATAATAACCCCTCCGGTTAACGGATCGGCCTTTCTCTCTTCCTGGGAAGGTTTGTCCGGAAAGCTGCGTACCTGGTACTTTGGTTTTGACAGGTATAACCTGCCCCTGAATGCAAAGGTATGGTACCCTGCAGAAGAGGGCCCATTCCCCCTGGTACTTGCCGTACACGGGAACCACCTGGCACAGGACTGGTCGGAAGGGGGATACGCCTACCTTGGTGAACTGCTGGCAGGCAGGGGCTTTATTTTTGTCTCGGTCGACCAGAATTTCCTTAACGGCAGCTTTACGAACATTTTCAAGGGGTTGAGCAACGAAAATGATGCCCGCGGCTGGCTGTTGCTCAAGCACCTGGAGCAATGGAAAAAATGGAACAAAGATACCCTGAGCCTTTTTTTCAACAAAGCGGATATGAATAATATAGCCCTCATGGGGCACTCCCGCGGCGGTGAGGCAGCGGGGCACGCGGCCCTGTTCAACACTCTCCCCCATTACCCGGATGATGGCAGGGAACTGTTTGACTTCAATTTCAATATCCGCTCCATAATTTCCATTGCACCGAGCGACCGGCAATATGAGCCGGCCGGAACCGGAACCCCGCTTAAAGATATAAACTACTTTGTTATGCACGGCAGCCATGATGCAGATGTGCAGTCCTTCCTGGGTATGCGCCAGTTCAACAGGCTGGGTTTCTCTGAGGACTTCCACGGCTTTAAGTCCGCGCTCTACATATACAGGGCAAATCACGGCCAGTTCAACACCTCCTGGGGAAAAAGAGATCTGTCCCCTCCCCGCATCAATCTTTTTAACCTGGGGCAATTGTTGCCGGAAGAAAATCAGCAGCAGATAGCAATGGTTTATATAAGTGCCTTTCTGGAAGCCACACTTAAAAAAGAGAAAGGCTACCGGCAGCTTTTCATTGACCACCGGACCGGTCGCGACTGGCTTCCCGAAACCATCTTCCTCGGCCAGTACGAACAATCCGGTATGCAGTTCATATCAGATTTCAACGAAGACCTTGACCTAAGAACAACAAGCATGCATGGAGGCATGATTGAAACTGAAAATCTTACCGTCTGGCGCGAACAGACAGCAAAGCTAAAATGGGGCGACCAGGAGACACGCTCGGCGGTGATCGGCTGGAACAACAGTGAAAATGATTCTCTTCCAGCCAGGTATACCTTTGTGCTCCCCGAAGAGGGCATTGACGGCTCAGACGGCAGAATGCTTTTCCTTACCCTGTCCGATGCAGATGAGAGTCCCGATCCTCCATCGCTGGAACCGGAAACCGTTAACCAGCAGCCGGATGAGAAACCAGATAGTAACAGACATGACGGAAACCTGAAAAGCGGTGAAGTGTTCACAACCACAGCAAATAACGGTGAGCATGAGAGGAAACGGAGCGGGACCGGGAAGGGAGATGGAGGGAACAATATGAATGGAAATGAAAAAGGCTGCAGTCCGCAATATGAAGAGAAACGGACAGGAATCAATTTCACTATTGTGCTGACAGATGACAAAGGCAGGACGATGAGTTTTCCCCTTGAAAAATGCTCCCTGCTGCAGCCCCGCCTTAAAAAACAGATGACCAAGCTTTCATTTATGAAAACTGCCCCTGAGTCTGAACCAATCTTCAGTTTCTTTTATTTTAACATTGAACAGCTTGCGGGGGTCGGGGACTTTAACGCGGGGGCTGTTAAAAAAGTAAGCCTCGTTTTTGACAGGACAGAGAGCGGCGTGATCATTCTTGACAATATCGGGTTCATGCCGGGGACCGGACAGGGTATTTAAGCAGAGTCGGGCACTTTTGTTTTCCCTGTGATGAGAAGAGGCCAGTTTTCCTGAAGTTGATATTTTCGTGTGACTTTGTTAATTTTACAGATCTTCCCGGGGTGGTTACAGATTCTGTTTATTAACCGGCAAATTTTTGTAAATCATGGGAAAAGGCGATAAAAAAACACGCAGGGGCAAGCTGTTCAAAGGCAGCTACGGAGTACGGCGCCCGGCTAAACCGGCAAAGCCCGTTATAAAAAGCTCCTCAAGGAAAAAAGCTGCCGGCAGAAAAAGCTGACGGCCTGCCATAAAATATTCAGTTTTAAAAGGCATCGGCAGTTGCCTTTGGCGGCATATTATATCTTTTATCTAATTCGGACAAATGCAAAGGGTAGTTGTAGGGTTATCGGGGGGAGTGGATTCAAGTGTGGCGGCATATCTCCTGAAGCAGCAGGGTTATGATGTCACCGCTCTGTTTATGATCAACTGGCATGAAACTGAAGGGACTCTTTCGGGCGACTGCCCCTGGCATGATGACCTTATTTTCGCCGAACTGGTTGCGCAAAAGCTTGGTATCCCCTTCCGGACAACAGACCTGAGCGAACCTTACCGCAAGAGGGTGGTAGACTATATGTTCGCCGAATATGAAAAGGGCCGGACCCCTAACCCTGATGTGCTCTGCAACCGCGAGATCAAGTTCGAATTGTTCATTGACGAGGCACTCAGGCTGGGAGCGGACCTGGTGGCTACCGGCCATTATTGCAGAAAGGAGGAGACCCTATCAGGCGGCAGGACCGTTTACAGGCTCCTGGCAGGAGCAGACTCAAACAAGGACCAGAGCTATTTTCTTTGCCAGCTGAACCAGGAACAACTTTCAAGGGCTCTGTTCCCGCTTGGAGAACTGACCAAACCCGGGGTGCGCAGAATTGCCGCAGATATGGGACTGCCGTCGGCTGAAAAAAAAGATTCCCAGGGGATCTGTTTCGTGGGCAAGGTGGACCTCCCCCTTTTTCTGCAGCAGAAGCTGCAATCCCGAAAAGGGGACATAATAGAGATACCCCGCGGCTTTTACCGCCATCTGCCACGCCCGGTCGAT
>SLOS01000303.1 GCA_007132365.1 Bacteroidales bacterium
TCAGTACAATTTCTTTTTCCATGTAGTATTGTTTTGCTAATTAATATTGATTTTATCTTTAAAAATTATGTTCTTTACCTTACTAAACTACAATTTTTAGAGAAAAAAGTTGTGATTAATGAAGAAATTGTTAATAATCCCCGTTGCCATCGGTGCGATAGCCTGTGGTAATAATGCCAAAAGTCCGGAACCGCCGAATATTTTATGGATAACCCATGAAGATCTGAGCCCCATTTACGGTTGTTACGGCGATGAGTATGCAAGGACTCCGAATATCGACCTGCTGGCAGAATCAGGATACACGTTCACCAATGCCTTTTCAAATGCACCTATTTGTGCACCCGCACGGTCAACCCTGATAACCGGCATGTATGCCACCTCTCTGGGAACCCAGCACCTGCGATCAGAAATACCGGTTCAGGAAGGTATGAAGATACTGCCTGAAGTTCTGCGGGAAGCCGGTTACTACACTACCAACAATGTAAAGACTGATTATAATTTTGACCATTCGGGCAGATGGGATGAGAGCAGCAACCAGGCCCACTGGAGAAACCGGCCGGAAGGAAAACCCTTCTTCAGCGTTTTTAATTTCATGATTACCCATGAAGGACCCATAAATGCATTACGCTCCTCCGATACTGAATCACTCGACACGTTAAGTGATCCTGACAAGGCAGAGTTGCCGCCATACCTTCCCGACAGTCCCCGAATGAGAGAAATCTGGGCTCATATGTACGACCTGCTTGCCGTATTTGATCAGGGTGTCGGAGATCTTGTCGGACAACTGAAAGAAGACGGGCTGCTTGACAATACTGTCATTTTTGTATTCTCTGATCATGGTCACGGACTTCCCGGGCACAAGAGATGGCTTAACAACGCAGGCCTGCAGGTACCTTTTATACTGCATGTCCCCGACAAATACAAGCATTTTGCAACCAACCTGGAAGGACCTGTTACCGACCGGATGGTCGGCTTTGTGGATTTTGCACCCACGGTGATCTCTCTTGCCGGCGCTGAAGTTCCCAAAATAATGGAAGGAAGGAATTTCCTGGGTGCCGGCACCGAACCGAAGGATTTTATTTACGGTTACAGGGACAGGGCGGACGACTGCTACGAGGTTTCGCGCTCGGTTTACGACGGCAGGTACCTTTATGTAAGACATTTTATGCCACAGCTGCCATATTTTCAGCAGGCAATAATATTCGGCCCGCAGAAAGAGGGCAGCTATGAGGAGATCCACCGGCTGCGGAACATTGGAATGCTGCCGGAGGGAACCCGGAGAATGTTCGGGAGAAAGCCCGCGGAGGAGTTGTTTGACCTGGAGAACGACCGCTGGGAAGAGAACAATCTCGTCAATGATCCCACACTGGCCGGACTGGTTGAGTATCTGGGGAAAAAAGTCAGCACCTGGATGTTAAATCATCAAGATACCGGCATGTTCAGCGAGGGGGAAATGATGATCAGGGCTTCCGGAAACAATACCAGTGTTTATGAAATGGCCCGGGATTACTCAAGGGAAGACTTCAGTGAAATAATAAAGGCAGCTCAAATGGTCGGGAAAATAGAAGATCCCTCTGAATTAATCCCGTTTCTTGAAGCAGAGGACAGTGCTGTCCGGTTCTGGGGACTGGTAGCCCTGGATGCTTTTGAAGGAGATTTATCGTCAGTAAACCCATACCTGGATAATCTGTTGGATGATCCATCTCTGAGTAATGCGGTAAAAGCTGCAGAAATAAAGATCAAACGATATAATGACCGGAAGGCTTTCCGGGTGCTTGAAGATGTACTGGACCACGACTATGAGCCTTTGGTATTGCAGGCAGCCATAAGCGTTAGGCAGCTGGAAGAGAAGGCAGAACCGCTGCTGCCTGCCATTGAAAACAGGATAATGCCGAAATACTCAGGAAATGTATGGGGAAGGTACCGTACCTGGAGCTACCCGATGTTCATTGGAATGGCGCTCGACCAGGCCATGATCAATTGCGGTATGGATGTGGAGGTTCAGCGCTGAACAAAGATAACCAACCATCAAAATATTTTATCATGCTTAAAAACACTACATTACTATTACTTATTCTGGCACTTGCGGGTCAGAAAGCTTTTTCCCAGAATATAATATGGAATGAAACACCTGAACAGAGAAAGGAGCGTATGCAATGGTGGACCGGGGCCAGGTTCGGCATGTTCATACACTGGGGGATCTATGCCCTGCCGGCAAGGCATGAATGGGTAAAGCAACAGGAAAGAATGACGAATGAAGATTATCAGAAGTATTTTGACAATTTTAACCCCGACCTTTACGATCCGGCCGAATGGGCAAGAATGGCAAAGGATGCGGGAATGAAATATGTTGTGCTGACAGCCAAGCACCATGACGGATTCTGCCTTTTTAAGTCTGGATTCACCGATTACCATGCCGGCAACACCCCTTACGGGAAAGACCTGATCAGGGAGTATGCAGATGCCTTCAGGGCAGAAGGGATGGGAGTTGGTTTCTATTATTCGCTGATTGACTGGCATCACCCTCATTTTACCATCGACAGGGTACATCCGCAGCGCACCACATCAGCAGAGGAGTATGAAAGAATGAACAGGGGGCGGGATATGGCCATTTACAGGGAATACATGAAAAATCAGGTCAGGGAACTGCTTACCAATTACGGTAAGATAGATATAATCTGGCTGGACTATTCATATCCCGGTGAATTCGGAAAGGGTCGCGAGGAATGGGGCTCAGTGGAGCTGCTGAAAATGGTACGGGAGCTCCAGCCTCATATAATTGTCAACGACCGGCTTGACCTTCTTGAATACAGGGATGGCTGGGACTTTACCACTCCCGAGCAGTTTAAGGTACAAAGCTGGCCTGAAGTTGACGGTGAAAGGATACCCTGGGAGACCTGCCAGACCTTCTCGGGCAGCTGGGGCTATTACCGCGACGAACATACCTGGAAAGATATAAGGCAGTTGCTTGTCCTGCTTATTGAAAGTGTCAGCAAAGGAGGCAATCTTCTGCTGAATGTTGGCCCTACTGCCAGAGGGACCATTGATTACCGCGCAACTGAAAAGCTTGAAAAGATGGGCGAATGGATGAAGTACAACAGCCGTTCAATATACGGCTGCACCCAGGCTCCTGAAGAATTTGAAGCACCGGAACATTCACTCCTTACATACAACCCCGAAACCAGCAGGCTCTATATCCACCTGATAGAATACCCCCTGATAAATTACAGGCTGCCGGGTATGCGGGGCAAGGTGAAGTATGCACAGTTCCTGCATGACGCATCGGAGATACAGATTACCTCACCA
>SLOS01000270.1 GCA_007132365.1 Bacteroidales bacterium
GACAAGTCCCCGGTGCAGATCTATCTGACAAGTCCCCGGTGCAGATCTATCTGACAAGTCCCCGGTGCAGATCTATCTGACAAGTCCCCGGTGCAGATCTATCTGACAAGTCCCCGGTGCACATCTGTTGAGTAAAGATGCATTTATTCCATTCAGGATAAGGATGCCAAAATTCTTCCTGAAAAGGATCAAATATCCCGATAAATTTTCATAACTTAAATAAGGGATGTCATCCGGTCGGGTTTGGCGAAACAAAAACTATACAATATGAAAAACAAGGTGATACACTTGTCCATGATAAGATATGATGGGAAGGACCTTCTTTTACTAAAGTTTGAGCGAGACAGTTACATTGAAGAAATTATCAGGACCACCAGGACTGCATCCTGGCACAAAGTGTTTAAGTCATGGTCAGTAGTATATAATCTGGAAAACCTGAAAAAAATCCAGAATACCCTGGGCGAAATAGCACAACTTGACATTAGTGAAGCTGAAAAAAGTCTTTTAAGACGCTATCCTGGCAGAACCAAATTAAGATATCAGCTGTACAGAAAGAGATACGGGGATTTACCCGGAACGAGTAAATATTCCAAAGCACCTGATCATTCCAAAACCAAAGTGACCGACAGAGAAACTTTCAAAATCCGTCAAACGGATCAAAGCCCCGTCAATAAAACACCCGACTTTTCTGGTAAAATAAAGCATTCCGAAATGAGAAAAGATGAATATTTGAAACACCCCGGAATAGAAAAAGATATTGCAGAATTTGAGGAATATATGAAGCAAAAAAGGTATAGCCTCTCCACAATTAAATCATATCTCAGTTCAGTAAGGCAATTCTTTCAATATTTTGGCGGGCCACAAATCAAGGTCACAAATGGTGATATATCTGAATATATCAGCCATCTAATTGAAAAAGGATATTCCAGTTCATTTCAAAACCAAATTGTAAGCGGCATCAAGTTATTCTTTTCCCGAATTCATAATCAGGAAATTATCTCAGGATTAATTGAAAGACCCAGGCGTGAACACAAACTACCTAATGTTTTGAGCAAAGCTGAAATAAAGAGAATCCTTGCAGCCCCACGGAATTTGAAACACCGGTCCATGCTGAGCTTAATCTATGCATGTGGACTAAGGAGGAGCGAGCTGTTAAATTTGAAACCAGGTGATATTGACAGTAACCGAAATCTCGTGATAATCAGACAAGCTAAAGGTAACAAAGACAGGGTTGTACCCTTACCGGGGAAAATCCTGTCAAGTCTCCGGGAGTACTACCTGGCTTACAGACCATCAATCTGGCTGTTCGAAGGACACTCAAAAAACAGTAAATACTCGGCCACCAGCCTGGCAAAAGTACTGAAAAATGCAGTAGCCAAAGCCGGAATAAACAAAGATATCTCATTGCACTGGTTTCGCCACTCCTATGCAACCCACCTGCTTGAACAGGGTACGGACCTCAGAATAATACAGGAACTACTGGGACACAAAAGCTCAAGAACGACGGAAATATATACACATGTCAGCACCCAGAGCCTCCAGCAGATTAAATCACCGATCGAAGATATTGACATTTAGATTTTAACAATGAAAATTAATTACTAATCTTGCATTATAAGTGGTATACTTTTCAACTGAAATAGCGGTATTCTTTTCAAGTTAAATGTCCATTTGCCGGCTTTGAACAGAGATCTCATATTACAAAATTCAGGTCAACAGAATTAAGAAAACTATAAACCTGCCTCGAACCAATGAACGTAACAAATTTTTTCATAACTTCATCTCGATAAAAATAATCCGCCAGTAAAATATCATCAATACACACCAATTAGGATTATATTAAACACCTTTTAAAACGCTGTATATAATATAAATTCCACAACCAATAATACCAACAACTCAAAATAGTACACAATACATTTATTTTGGTAAAAGGAATCAGGTGCCTTGATTTCCCGAACGAACACATACCGCGGGACCGTTGGGTGCAATAAAAACTGACCTTTTATGTAACCTTTGTATATCTTGATAATCTAAACTTTGAAATAACTTTTAAAAATCAAGATAATGGTACTACTGCCTATTTTTTTAATTACTGTATTAATCGTTTGTGGTTTCATAGTTTATTATATCATAACTAAAAACCAAGAACGAATTAGAATGATTGAAAAAGGATTAAACCCAGATGAAGGGATGAGTATTTCTGAGTATCGGAAGCAGACTAGCTTAAATAACGGAATATTGTTTCTTTCACTCGGAGTGGGCTTGCTCATTGGACACTTATTAACTATTAATTACGATTCAATGGATAAGTTTGTTACTTACCTAACAATGTTACTCATTTTTGGGGGTATTGGATTTCTTATTAACTATATGATTATAAAAAGATCAAATAGTAAATAACTAATGGAATCCAGAATAATTCATGAAGCCATATCGGGAGATTCCAGATCACTTACAATATTAATTGACAAATACAAAGACATTGCATATAGCTTGGCTCTTAGCATTGTTAAAAATCGGGAAGATGCCAAAGACATAACACAAGATAGCTTTTTAAAGGTACTTGAGAACATTAGTAGATTTCGGAATGAAGCAAAATTCTCAACATGGTTGTACAGAATCGTTTACAATCAATCGGTTGGGTTTATGAATAGGGTAAACCGTAAAAAGGAGATTGATTATACAATGCTTCTTGAGAATTCAGAAATAAATGACAGCCACGAAGAGAAAATTCAGCAACTTTATAAAGCAATTAGTGCGCTTGATGATACGGGTAGAAATATTATTATTCTTTTCTATTTAGCAGAGAAGTCAATTAAAGAAATAAGGCAAATAACAGGATTTAGTGTTGCTAATATTAAGGTAATCTTATATAGATCGAGAAAAAAAATATTTGAAATAATGAATCATGAAAACACATGATGATTTGATTAAGAGGGCTTTGCGGGCAAATTTGCAACAGATTGATGATGCTTTATTTACCAATAAGATTATTGAAAATCATTTATCTAAAAAACAAAGTACTTTAGTTAAACCATTTGTCAATTTCATGTCACTTATTATAGGGTTGTGTGTCATGATTACTGGGATAGCTATTGTTGTTTTAATAAGACAGAATCCTGGTTGGCTAAATGATATTGGTATAACAGAATCCCATGGATTATTAATAGTTTCAATATCTTTTATATTTTTAATATACAAATGGGTAGAAGAATTTACTGCACCCAACAAAGTGTATATTCCAGGCGGGCACCGTCAATAAATTCATTAACTTGCTCATAGAGGGAATAGGGTAGAGGGTCA
>SLOS01000306.1 GCA_007132365.1 Bacteroidales bacterium
GACGGACGAGAACCCACGCCTGCTGGTATTTTTAACGGATAGTTCCGGTATCAATACAGTTGGCAGTGGAATCGGGCATGATATAACACTTGTTCTCAACAATGACCCTTCCACACTGCTTGTGCTTAATGATTACTATGTTGCAGATGCGGACAGCTATCAGAGCGGCACCATTGAGTATCCGTTCTCCGACCTTGAAGAGGGAAACTATAACCTGAAGCTTAAGGCCTGGGATGTGTTCAATAATTCATCAGAAGCATCAATCGGCTTCTCCGTTGCTGAGTCGGGAGAACTGGCACTTAAAAATGTCTTCAACTATCCCAATCCCTTTACACAGCATACAACCTTTCATTTTGAGCATAACCGGCCCGATACGGGAATGGATATCCTGATACAGATATTCACGGTTTCCGGCAGGCTGGTAAAAACAATTGATACTTCCATAAATACCACCGGGTTCAAGCCGGATCCCATACCATGGGACGGACTTGATGATTACGGCGACAGGATAGGCAGAGGAGTATATATCTACCGTTTAAGGCTCAGGACAAGCGACGGACAAACCGCAGAAAAATATGAAAAGCTTGTCATACTAAAATAGCCTTTAAGTTTGTTATACATTAACTCGCTGCCGGTACAATAATGCATATATTGAAACCGGTATATACTTTTTACTGAACAATAATACCGTATTTGACTTAATTATTATATTTTTGCATACTCTAATCCTAAAACATGGCTATGAGATCGAAGTCTTTTCTGCTGTTTGCATCCGTGTTGATTTGTCAGTTCTTTTTCAGGCCCGTTTCCGCTCAACTGGATGACCCCTATGTATTGAGCGGACAATTAAATGTGGTCCATGTAGCCGTTCCTTTTCTTACAGTGGCTCCGGATTCAAGAGCTGGTGCAATGGGAGATGCCGGTATAGCCACACAGCCAGATGTATATTCAATGCACTGGAATCCGGCCAAATTTGCTTTTATTGATAATGACCTGGGTGCTGCTTTTTCCTATACACCATGGCTCAGAAACCTGATTGATGACATAAACCTTGCACACCTTTCCGGATATATGAGAATAGACAGTTATCAGGTTTTAGCCGCATCACTCACTTATTTTTCGCTTGGGGAAATTATATTCACCAACATGGCAGGAGAATATGACGGCCAGTTTACACCGAATGAATTTGCCGTTGATGCTGCCTATGCAAGGCTGTTTTCCGATTATTTCAGTGGCGGGGTTGCATTCAGGTACATAAGGTCAGACCTTACCGGGGGTGCATTTGTTCAGGGTATGGCTTCCAAAGCTGCCCAGGCTTTTGCAGCTGATGTTTCGATCTATTACCGCAATGATATAAATGTGTCCGGTACGCCCGGTGAGCTTGCGCTTGGGATGAACATCTCCAACATTGGCAATAAGATCACCTATTCGGATAATCAGGAGGCCCAGTTCATACCAATAAACCTGGGGATTGGCAGTGCGCTGAAACTGGATCTGGACGATTATAACAGTCTGACCTTTGCCCTTGACCTGAATAAACTTCTTGTGCCCACACCCCCTGTCTATTACCAGGATCGTGAGGATGATGATGGCAACCCCGTGATACGTGCAGGACGCGACCCGAATGTCTCGGTACCTGTGGGAATGCTCCAGTCATTCTATGATGCCCCGGGTGGATTCAGGGAAGAATTAAGAGAGATATTCTACTCATTCGGAATGGAATACTGGTACCTCAATCAGTTTGCAATAAGGGGAGGTTACTATCACGAGCACGAGACCAAGGGTAACAGAAAATATTTTACCACCGGAATAGGTTTGAAGCTGAATGTTTTTGCATTGGACGTAGCATACCTGGTAGCTGTACACAGGACCAACCCCCTTGCCAACACCCTCAGATTTTCACTGGCATTTGATTTTGAAGGACTCAGAAGGAGCAGGACAGAATGAAGCAAACCGGCAAAAATCAAGGTATTTTATGAAGCTTCGAACAGGTATCGGCTTTGATGTTCATCAGCTCGTTCCGGAAAGAAAGCTGATACTTGGAGGAATAGAAATTCCCCACGATAAGGGATGCCTGGCACACTCCGACGGTGATGTGCTTTTACATGCCATATGTGATGCTCTGCTGGGAGCAGCTGCCCTTGGTGATATAGGCACCCATTTCCCCGATACGGATAATCTCTACAAGGATATTGACAGCAGGATCCTTCTTGAAAAAGTATGTATCCTTATAAAAGAAAAAGGTTTTGAAATTTGTAACCTGGATTGTGTTGTAACTCTCCAGGAACCAAAAATAAAAGAGTTTATCCCGGCAATCCGGGCTGAAATCGCAGGCATACTTAAAACAGCTACGGATGATGTCTCGGTAAAAGCAACAACAACAGAAAAACTGGGTTTTACCGGCCGGCAAGAGGGTATCGCGTCATGGGCAGTTGTTTTACTCTCAAAACAATAGAGGTTTAACCAGGGTATTGATGGTTATTTAAAAAAAAAAATTATTTTCGCCTCTGATACTTTTACCAAAATCTTTTAAGCAGCACTTTATGAGTACGAAAAAAACGCTGGTTCTTGGAGCAAGCCCCAACCCCATCAGGTTTTCATATAAAGCCGTTAAAAGTCTTCAGAGGCATAATGTTCCCGTTGTTCCTGTGGGTATTAAAAACGGTGAAATAGGAGGTATTGAAATAATCAAGGACCGGCCACAAATTGATGATATTCACACCGTAACGATGTATGTCGGACCCGCAAGACAGAAAGACTATTATTCATGGATCCTCTCCCTCCGTCCGGCAAGGATAATTTTCAATCCCGGCACAGAAAATAACGAGTTCATGGAAATGGCAAAAAAAGAGGATATTGAGGTGATGGAGGACTGCACCCTTATTATGCTTAATGCAGGAAGGTACTGATCAGCGGGCAGCAACAATCTCACTGTGCGGTTATCAATAATAAGGTTAATACTAAATTCTCATGTTACTGCTTCTCAAAAACAGCGTCATAATTGTCACCGTCAATCCTGTATGTAAAATTGATCCTTCTCATATTGGATGATGCGACTCCACTGCCTGAAACATGAAAACTGTTTTGACGGGAATCGGTGACTGCCTGTGACGGAATTGAAATGTTCAGGCCATTGACATTTGATATAACTTCGGCGGCCATATCCAGATTTGAAAAATTACCTATGATAATCCTGCTGTCGTCACCGGGATAATATTCTATACCTGCCAGAAAGTTTTGCCTGCCGAAAGCATCGCTGTTTTCAGTAACCCTCCATGTGCCCTCAAGGGAGCGCGGACCAAAGATTTCGTCGTCGCAGGAGACAAATGCAACAGAAACAAGTGCCAGAAAAAAAAACAGCCTGAATTTACCCATAGGGGAATTATTTAAATAACAGATCCAGTAAACCATCATCCACCAGGTTAGGCATAGTTACGTTAAGCAGCGGTGTACGATGCATCTCAAGTTCTATTGCCTTCATTGCTCCCTTATTTCTGGCCCAGCTTCTGCGGGCAATACCATTGTTAACATCCCAGTGAAGCATCACAGCCAGCTTCCGGTCAGCCCCGGATGAACCGTCCAGAAGCATGCCAAACCCGCCGTTGATCACCTCCCCCCAGCCTACTCCGCCTCCGTTGTGGAGAGACACCCATGTAGCACCGCGAAACGAGTCCCCTATGACATTATGGACAGACATATCGGCAGTGAAAGCCGATCCGTCATAAATATCGGATGTTTCCCTGAAAGGTGAATCTGTGCCTGATACATCGTGATGATCGCGGCCGAGAATAACGGGTGCGGATATCCTGCCTTCACGTATAGCCTTGTTGAAGGCGGCCGCTATGTTGATGCGTCCGCGTGAATCGGCATAGAGTATCCTTGCCTGGGAGCCGACTACAAGGTTGTTCCTGCCGGCCTCCCTGATCCATAGAAGGTTATCCTCCAACTGGAAACGTATATCGGAATGCGCATCTTCAAGCATTTCTTCAATCACTTCTGCAGCAATGATGTCGGTTGCCTCAAGGTCGCGCGGATCGGCGGATGCACAAACCCACCTGAATGGCCCGAAACCGTAGTCAAAGAACAGGGGGCCCATTATATCCTGTACGTAAGAGGGGTACTTATAACCGCCTTTACTGTCAAAAATATCCGCCCCGGCACGTCCGGCTTCAAGAAGAAAGGCATTACCGTAATCCCAGAAATACATGCCTTGTGCCACAAGCTTATTTACAGCTTCAACATGACGGCGAAGGGATTGATGTACGTGCTCCCTGAAACTTTCCACGTCACCGGCCATCATCCTGTTGGCCTCATCAAAACTTAATCCCGCGGGATAGTAACCTCCCCCGTAGGGATTATGAAGCGAGGTCTGGTCAGATCCAAGTTCAACCGGCACTTTTTCAGAAACCAGTTTTTCCAGAAGATCAACAACATTACCCTGATATGCAAGCGAAACGGCCTCCTTTCTTTCTTTTGCAATGACAGCACGTTTAACCAGGCTTCCAGGGTCATCATAGACCTCATCAACCCATCCCTGTGAATACCTGATCCCGGTTGCCTTCGGATTAACCTCAGCCACAAGGCAGATACCCCCTGCAATAACAGTTGCTTTTGGCTGTGCACCTGACATCCCTCCTAACCCACTGGTAACAAATATCTTCCCCTCGAGCCCCCCATCCTTTACCCCTGCCGTCAGCCTGCCGGCATTCAGCACTGTTATGGTTGTTCCGTGTACTATTCCCTGGGGTCCGATATACATGAACGATCCGGCTGTCATTTGTCCGTACTGACTTACTCCCATGGCATTGAACCTTTCGTAATTCTCTTTCGAGGAATAATTGGGAACTACCATTCCATTGGTCACAACCATCCTGGGGGCATCCCTGTGTGAAGGAAACAACCCCAGTGGATGACCCGAATAGAGAACCAGGGTTTGCTCATCGGTCATCGTAGCCAGGTACTGCATTGTCAGCAGGTACTGGGCCCAGTTCTGGAATACAGCCCCGTTTCCGCCATATGTAATGAGTTCATGCGGGTGCTGGGCCACTGCCGGGTCGAGATTATTGTTCAGCATAAGCATCAAAGCTGCAGCCTGTACAGATTTATGCGGATAATCGGAAATACTACCGGCTTTGATCACCCGGGCAGGCCTGAAGCGGTACATGTATATTCTGCCGTACTCCTGAAGTTCGGCAGCAAACTCCGATGCAAGAACCTTATGATGCCCGGGATTAAAATATCTGAGAGCGTTTCTGACAGCCAGTTTTTTTTCCTGTTCATTCAGCACATCCCTTCTTTTCGGGGCATGGTTAACATTCGGATCTAATTGGGAAGGGGCTGGAAGTTCCCTGGGGATTCCCGCAAGTATAGCCTGCTTAAACTCATCTCGCGTCATCTTATTTAACAATTACCGGTGATGGCAGAGAGGTATATCCTGATGGTAAAAGAAACTGAATGAAGCTCTATCCGGGACTGGTGTCCTGGGTCGTTAAATCAATGTCAACAAGTATGCGGCCGCAATATTCACAGACGATAATCTTTTTTCTGGAGCGGATATCAAGCTGCCGCTGCGGAGGTATCTTATTGAAGCAGCCTCCGCAGGCATCTCTTTCAACAGGAACAACTGCCAGCCCGTTCCTTGCATTTTTGCGAATCCTTTTATATGCAGTGAGAAGCCTGGGCTCTATAAGATCTTCAAAGTTGTCCGAACGTTTTTTGAGTTCTTCCTCCTCCCTCTGGGTTTCGTTAATAATGCTGTTGAGCTCACTTTTCTTCTCATCCAGATCACCTGTCCGTTCATCCAGCAGGGACTGGGATTCAGATTCCAGTTGCTTTTTCTCTTCCAGCTGACCGGAAAACTCCCTGATCCTTTTTTCAGAAAGCTCTATCTCCAGTGTCTGGAACTCAATCTCCTTTGAAAGGGAATCATACTCCCTGTTATTCCTTACATTCATCTGCTGCTCCTGGTATTTCTTTATCAGTGCCTGGGAGTCAACAATTTCGTTCTTCTTTTTCTGTATGGCCCCTTCCAGATCATTCATCTCCTCCTGAATATTTGAAAGACGGGTCTGCAATCCGGCAATCTCATCCTCAAGATCCTGCACCTCAAGTGGCAGCTCACCCCTCAGGATCTTTATTTTGTCGATTTCGGAATCGACCGTCTGCAATTCGTAAAGAAACCTTAATTTCTCCTCTGTTGACCGTTCAGTCAGTTCCTGTGCTTTTTTTGTATCGGTTGCCATAGACTTTTAAAAATAATGAATGGGATTTGTATTTACATCAGAAAAATGAACCGCAAAGTTAGGGAATTTTTTTGTAAGTAATTCATAAAAAATTTCAATGGTAAATTGTTCGCTTTCATAATGTCCGATATCGGCAATCATCATGCCGGCCCCGGCCTCAAAAAAGTCATGATACCTGAAATCACCCGAAACATATATGTCGGCCCCGCTCCTCCTGGCAGCATCGATAAGTGAACTGCCACTTCCTCCGCACAAAGCGACCCGTTTGATCTGTTTTTGCAGCAATTTTGTGTGCCTGATGGTTTTTACCCCGAAAATAACTTTCAGCTTTTTCAGGAACAGAACTGCATCGATGTCACTATCCAGGTCACCGACCATACCCATACCGGCCCTGTCCCACCTGTTCTGAAGGGGATAAATATCATATGCAACCTCTTCATATGGATGTGCCCTGATCATGCTTTCAATTATTCTGCTTTCCAGGAAGCCGGGAAAAATGGTTTCAACCCGGATCTCTTTCTCAAAATGGATGGAACCCCTCTTTCCGACAAACGGATCAGAATCTTCAGATCCCCTGAATGAACCTTCTCCTTCAAGATTAAAGCTGCACTGATCATACTCGCCGATATGTCCGGCACCGGCCCTAAATACAGCCTCTCTTACCTTTGATACGTGATCTCCGGGCACAAACACAACCAGTTTTCTGAGCATACCTCCTGCAGGAGAGAGTATTTCAGGATTCTTCAATCCTATCTTCTCAGATATCCTGCTGTTGACACCACCCCAGACACTGTCAATATTGGTATGGGCAGCATATATTGAAATATTCTCGCGTACAGCTTTCAGCACAACACGTTCGGTGAAATTTGTGCCGGTAAGCTTTTTTATACTGCCAAAAATTACCGGATGGTGGGCAATCACAAGTCCCGCTCCCTTTTTCACCGCTTCATTGATCACCTCTTCAGTAACATCCAGGCACAAAAGCACCCCTTCAACAATCTGTTCCCTGTCTCCTACGAGCAGTCCGCAGTTATCATATGACTGCTGCAGTGCCAGGGGGGCAAAATCTTCAATAACACTGATAATCTCATCAATACTCATGATATAAAAGGTTTATTAGGATTTTAAGGAGTAACCGGTAACAAAAATGGCCGGGAAAAATGTTTGTCCGGCCAATCAAAAATAAAAAATTGCAGGTGGATTAAGCACCGGCAGTAAACTCACAGCCCCTCCTTGATCTCAAGCAACTGTCCCCTGACATCCTTCAGAATTTTCACAAGCTCAAAATTCTTAATGGTATCCTCCCTGTTTTCCTTCAACTTTTTCTTCGCTCCCCTGAGGGTCATACCCCTTCCCTTGACCAGTTCATGGATAAGGTAAAAGTTATTTATGTCATCGATAGTAAAGAAACGGTTTCCCTTTTTGTTCTTCTTTGGTTTGATAATATCAAATTCCTTTTCCCAGTAACGTATAAGAGAGGTATTAACATTGAACATGTCGGCAATTTCACCGATGGAATAATAAAGCTTTTCAACTTTTTTCTCTTTGTAAGGCACGGTGTAAAAGATTAAATACCCATAAAAGACCCGCCCTGCATAGACATCTCAATCATCGCATCATACTCCCCGGGCGAAAGATCTCCGAAAAAATAGTTGATGGGATCAACGGGCCTGTTATTTCTCTGAACTTCATAATGCAAATGGGGTGCTGTAGAGGCTCCGGTATTTCCTACAAGACCTATCACATCACCACGCTTAACTTCCTGCCCCTGCCTTACCAGCACCTTATCAAGGTGTGCATAAAGTGTTCTGTATCCGTAACCGTGATCAATAATAATATATGTCCCATAACCTCTCCGGGCCCTGGAATTAAATACACGGGCAACGACCCCGTTACCAGTGGCATATACATCTGTACCCACCGGTGCGGTAAAATCTATGCCGTCATGCTGCATGCGTATCTTGTATATGGGATGAATGCGCATTCCGAAATATCCTCCTATCCGCCTTATGTCCCTTATGGCAACAGGCTGTACAGAGGGTATGCTTGCCAGCATATCTTCTTTGTTAAGGGCCATATCTATCAGCTCATCATATGATGTGGATTGCACATAAAGCTGTTTTTTCAGAATATCCAGCCTCCTTGAAGTCTCAACAATAATGCTGCTGTTATCATACCCCTCAAGATCGGCATAGCGGTTCACACCACCAAAACCGGCCGTCCTGATGGACTTGGGTATGGGATCGGAATTGAAAACTACCCTGTATATATTATCATCGCGGTTCTGGATATCATCAAGCACGTAGTTTATATGGTCCAGTTGCTTGTTAAGTATTTCATACTGAAGACTCATTTTATTCACCTCCCTCTTTAGTGCCTTCTCTTTGGGAAGATCAAAAAAATGGCTGAAAACAAGAAAATATATAACTGCAATAACAACTGTACCAGAAAAATATGTCAAAAAACTCAGTAGTTTATCCCTGAAAGTATGATTAATCTGATCATATTGGAGTGAATCCGGATTAAATCTGTATTTCTCTTTTGCCATAATGCTGATTTTGAAAAATATAACTCGAATTTTTCTACTGAACAACAAATCTAAATGAAATAAACTAATTTTACAAAAAGATTTTTGATAAATATTTTATACAAATTAATCAAAATAACATATTCCATCTCTTTATAAAGTAATATTTTATGAATTCCAATCATCTCAGAAACCTTTTTTTGGACTTTTTCAGCAAAAAGGATCATAAGATAATGCCTTCAGCACCTATCGTTGTAAAGAACGATCCAAGCCTCATGTTTACCAATGCCGGGATGAACCAGTTCAAAGATTATTTCCTTGGCAACAGGCAGCCGGAACATCCCAGATTAGTCAACTCCCAGAAATGCCTGAGGGTATCGGGAAAACACAACGATCTTGAAGAAGTTGGTCACGACACCTATCATCACACCATGTTTGAGATGCTTGGCAACTGGTCGTTCGGCGACTATTTCAAAGAAGAAGCCATCAAATGGTCATACGAATTCCTTGTAAAATTGTTACATATTCCACCTGAACGGTTATATGCAACGGTTTTTGAAGGCAGTTCACAGGAGAACCTTGACACCGACAAAGAAGCAGCTGAGTGCTGGAAAAAATATCTTCCGGAGGATCAGATTCTACTCGGGTCAAGAAAAGACAATTTCTGGGAAATGGGTGATACAGGGCCCTGCGGGCCATGCTCGGAGATCCATATTGACATTCGATCTGAAGAGGAACGAAAACTTAGCGGCGGAGCGGCTCTGGTCAATAAGGAGCACCCTCATGTAATTGAAATCTGGAACCTGGTTTTTATACAGTTCAACAGGAAAGCTGATGGCTCCCTTGAGGCACTTCCTTCAAGGCATGTCGATACAGGAATGGGGTTTGAGCGCCTTTGCATGGTTGTGCAAAATAAACAATCCAATTATGAAACAGATCTTTTCCTGCCACTGATAGAAGAAATTGCCAGATTAACCAAAATTTCATACGGATCAGACAGCCGCAGTGATATTGCAATGCGGGTTGTTGCAGACCATCTGCGTACCCTGGCTTTTTCAATTGCCGACGGGCAAATTCCTTCCAACAACAAAGCAGGGTATGTGATAAGACGCATTCTGCGCAGAGCAATAAGGTACGGATTCAGTTTTCTGGGGCAATCGGAACCATTTATCTTCAGACTTGTTCCGACACTCGTCAGGGTAATGGGAGAAGCATATCCGGAGCTCCAGGCTCAGCAGCAGTTTATTCAGAAGGTGATTGAAGAGGAAGAGAGTGCGTTCCTTCGAACGCTTGAGACCGGCATAAAGCTTCTTGACCAGATCATTGCCAGGTCAGATACTAAAAAAATAGATGGTAAAAGTGCCTTTGAACTTTATGACACCTATGGATTCCCCCCTGACCTGACAGAACTGATTTTGCGGGAGAAAGGATACTCACTCAACCAGGATGAATTCAAAAAGGAGATGGAAGCCCAGAAAACACGCTCCAGGCAGGATGCAAAAGTCGATGCCGGCGACTGGATCGTGTTGGGCAGCAACACCGGGGAAGAGTTTATCGGTTATGACCTGGTTGAAGCAGAAGTTGAAATAACCCGGTACCGGAAAATCAGGTCCAAAGGAAAGGAGTTGTATCAACTGGTGTTTGACAAAACCCCTTTTTACGCTGAAAGCGGTGGCCAGATCGGAGATACCGGTGTGCTTGTAAATGGCAGCGAACGCATTAAGATAATTAACACTCTGAAAGAAAATGAGCTGAATGTTCATATTACGGAAAAACTACCCTCCGGTACCCAAAAGAAATTCAGGGTGATAGTTGACCAGGAAAAAAGAAATCTGACAGCCAACAACCATACCGCCACACACCTGCTTCATGATGCGCTCAGGGAAGTGCTCGGCATTCATGTTGAACAAAAGGGCTCACTGGTTCATTACGACTACCTTCGTTTTGATTTTTCACATTTTCAGAAGCTCAGCGATGAAGAGATTGATAAACTGGAAAATACCGTGAACAAAAAGATCAGGGAAAATATATCAAGGGAAGAAAACCGGAAGATCCCCATTAATGATGCAAAAGCTGCCGGAGCAATTTCCCTTTTCGGCGAAAAATATGGCAATGAGGTCCGCACGATCCGCTTTGGTAATTCAATAGAGCTTTGCGGCGGCACCCATGTTGATTCTACCGGGCAGATTGGTTTATTTAAAATTACCTCCGAGAGCGCTATTGCAGCGGGCATAAGGAGGATAGAGGCCCTAACCGGGCCAAAGGCCGAGGAGTGGGTGAGTGATCAGATAAACAAACTGAAACAGATCAGATCCCTTCTGAAAAGCCCGGGCGATCCGGTTAAAATTATCGGTCAGCTTCAAAAGGAAAAAGCGTTGCTGGAAAAAAAAGTTGAATCGCTCGAACAGGAAGAAAGTAGCCGGATAAAACAACAATTAAAGAAAAAGATTCAGAATACCGGGGGAATAAATATTATTACCGAAAAGGTGTTGGTTGGCAATGCCTCAACTTTAAAGAATCTGGCATTTCAGCTTAAAGGTGAGGTCGACAGTCTTTTCCTTGTCCTCGGTGCTGAAATTAAAGGTAAAGCCAGTCTGGCAATAGCTATTTCGGATAATATCGTAAAAGAAAAAGGGCTGAATGCAAGCGAAATAATACGTAATATATCACACCACATCAATGGCGGGGGTGGCGGACAACCATTTTTCGCAACTGCAGGGGGAAATAACCCTGAAGGGATAAATGAAGCGCTTAAAAAAGCATCTGAGGCTTTGCATAATCCGTAATCTGCCCCGATATACACAATAGACCGCAAATTTCAGGTATAATGTAGTTGAGGTAAGTGCCTTAACCTTTGAATCTTCTTACAAATTTTTTTAACCTCCTGTGAAATTTTTTACGGCATTCAGATTCAAAAAGAAGGTTGACCTGCAACGGGTATGAATTCCAGCCCATACGTTTAAAGTCAATTATCACAGGGCGGTAAACTTTCTCTGACACTTTTTTAACAACCATATTATTGCCGTAATGGAAAATATCAAAAAGCCATAGCCTTTCCTTTTTCAATATCTCAACGATTGTTTCAACGTCCTTCCAGAAATATTCATTTGCTACCCTGCCATATTCAAGAACCGTTTTGGAAAAGCTCCCGTCAAAATCTGTAATCCTTTCCATTATCAGCATATCATCCTTCAATTCAACATAGGAGGGAAAATATTCCCTTAACGTGACTGGAAGGCATCTGTATAAATCATATTCCTCCCTGTTTACATTTCTTCTGTAAAACCTGTCTGCCCTTATCCAGAATATTTTTGGCCTGGGTTTTAATTTTTTTACAATAAGGTTTTGCCCTGCAACTGCATAACACTCCCTGTGGTGACCCTCAAATATCTTTTCAGCCAATTGCATACATGAACATTTTAAAAACCGGTCTCAATAAGTTCTTGTCATATTTTCCGGAACCACAATGATATAATTTGCCCTGCCTATGGACTCATTATCAAGTTGACCCGGATTTTCCTGTGTTGTGGTTGCTATGGTAACTATATTGAGCTCCGGGTTATGCTGTTTAAGGTACCAGTAAATCCCTTCAAAATTATCTGAATGATAGGTGCCGTGAAAATGTATAAGAATTTTTCCTGGAATCCACTCATTAATTATGAAATGTGCCATGGTGGCATCCTTAATAGCCTGGGCCATGGGCAGGTTTTCATTTGCATGTTCCATCCCAACCCTGGTCATATCAAGCATTGCCTTATATCCGGGCAGATGCGGGTCATAGGCAATCGGAAGAGGGGCGATGTAATTTAAAGCCTTGTCTCCCAGCTTATCAAGCGCCTCAAAAC
>SLOS01000227.1 GCA_007132365.1 Bacteroidales bacterium
GCAACAGGAGGGCTCTCTGTATTTACCTGTGATGAACTGCCCTGGATACTTACAGGATACTTCAGCTTAAGGGCCTGAAAAACAGGGTCAAGGATATGACAACCCATATCGCCAAGTGCACCTGTTCCGAAATCCCACCAGCCCCTCCAGTTCCATGGATGGTAGATTGAATGGTAGGGGCGCCATCTGGCAGGCCCCAGCCACAAATCCCAGTCCAGCGTACCGGGAACATCCATAGTCTCTTCAGGCCGTTCAAGACCCTGTGGCCATATGGGCCTGTTTGTCCACGCGTGTACCTCCCTTATCTCACCAATGGCTCCATCCCAGATCCATTCACATATTTTTCGCACTGATTCACTCGAATTACCCTGGTTACCCATCTGGGTTGCCACCTTGTATTTCCGGGCAGTCTCTGTAAGCATACGGGTCTCGTAAACTGACAATGCCAGAGGCTTTTCGATATATACATGCTTGCCTGCCTTCATGGCATCAACAGATACTACCGCATGTGTGTGATCGGGTGTGGCAACAAGGACTGCATCAATATCTTTTTGCTGCTCCAGCATAATCCGGTAATCGGTATAAACCTTTGCCTGCGGATATGCCCTGAAAGCCTTTGCGGCATAATCATGATCAACATCGCAAAGAGCTACTATGTTCTGGCCGGTGATCATGTTCAGGTTCCTCAGCCCGATACCCCCTACCCCTACTCCGGCAATATTCAGTTTATCACTTGGTGCCACATGTCCAAGGCCACTTACAGCGTAACCTGGCACAATAGTAAACGCCGCACCGGTAAGGGCCGATGCCCTGATAAATTCCCTGCGGGAAACAGTTGTTTTTTTTGGATTTTTTTCCATATCCCAGATGATTAAATTAATAAATATCCTGATAAAATGTTATTTAACCCCTCTATAGCCTTACCCGTCAAACTCCCTGATTGCCTCAAGCATTGCCAACAGGTTCTCAACAGGAACATTTGCCTGCACGTTATGAACGGTACTGAAAACAAATCCGCCATCCCTGCCCAGAATTTCGCACTGCCTTTTTACCTGATCCCTGACCTCTTCAGGTTTGCCGAATGAGAGAACCTGCTGGGTATCGACTCCCCCACCCCAGAAAACAATATCTTTTCCGTAGGTTGCCTTCAGTTTAACCGGATCCATACCCTTAGCACTGATCTGTACCGGGTTAAGAATGTCAAAGCCTGCATCGATAAAGTTTGGTATAAGGTCAAAGATTGCCCCGCATGAGTGCTTGAAGGTTTTCCACCGGGTATTTGAGTGGATCCAGTCGTTTATTTTGCGATAATAGGGTTTATATAATTCATCAAAGGTCTCAGGAGAACAGAATAGTGAATTCTGCGTGCCGAAATCGGTGCCGCATATATAGGCCACATCAACAACATCGTTAGCTGTTTCAGCGAACCCTGACAAATTGTGAATTGCTATATCGGTCTGTTTTTCAAACACCTTATGAATGTAGCCCGGGCGCATCAGCAGCGACATGTACCACTCCTCTATATCCCTTATACCACGCGGATTCTTCAGCGCGGGAGCAGGGACATGAGCAATATCCCCCAGTGCAGTACCCCCGAAACTTGCAATTATTCCTTTTCCTGAATTCGCAGCCTCCTCCAGGTTCTCCTTCCAGTATTGCAGGGCCTCGTCAGTTACAGGTTTATACTCTTCAAGATTATCCTCCGGATCAAGTTTCGATTCGTCTATAGGGGACTGCCGGATGATGGTGTCAAAAAAGTACCCGGAAACAGGCATCCTGCCGCTTGGCGGCACCGATCTATCTCCCTGCGGGTAGATCAGCAGGTCGCCGTTCTCATCTTTTGTTGTGTTGAAACCGCCGGGTACCAGCACCACCTGTCCCCAAAAGGTTTTGAACTCCTTCCAGTTTGTGTTCTCAATGCCATATTCGTTTTTGGCGGACTTCAGTCCCCGAACATCCACACCCATAATATCCAGCAGGTCCTCCTCTATTTCACCCAGCATCTGATGGAGGCGTGTAACCTTAACCGGCCTGTACTCCAGTCCGTAATGATTCCTCAGGTTCTCAATGCTCCTGACGTGGATTCCTGTTACCCCTGTGGAACCAAAATCCACCGGTATCCTGTCGGGTTGTTTGTGCGAAAGGGATGCCTGTAAACGTTCTTTTGATATTCCTGGTTCATTATTCATACTCAGTTTATTCATTAGAATGAGTAAATCTAATGTTCAGGTGCTGCGGGCCGACATGTCAGGGCTGATTCCAATAACTGACAGGGTTTAAGTGGTTGTCATAAAAGTTCTCCTGACAAAACCAATATTGGCCTTTGTATCTTCTTCGAATCTGTCCGGGCGGCCACTGGTTTCAAGGACAAGCCATTTATTGTAGCCGATATCCTTCAGTGCACCGGCGCATACCTCCATATCCACCTCCCCCTCATTTCCAAAGATCAGTCTTGAACCCCTGTTTTTTATGTGCAGCTCACACATGCGATGGTTACCAATTGTTCTTATTTCTCCCGGAACATCATAGCCGTTGCCCCATGAATTGCCAATGTCGTAATAGATCTGAACCATTGGGGAGCCAATTTCATCAATTATCTGAAGGTTCTGGCTGGCTGAAAGTGTGTTTTCAAGGCCGATTATTACGCCAAGGTCTTCGGCACGGGGAACGATCTGCTTCATTACGGCAATAACCCTCCCGACATCTTCTTCCTTCCATTGGTATTCAGCAAATTTACCTGCTGTTTTCAATATATAGCTGCCTGAGGCATCTCTTTTCAACAGGTCGCCGTTACCGAAAAAAGCTGTTAAAATGTTTGATGCCCCTAATGCTTTGGCAGCTTCAAGGGCATCTATAACGTAGACGGCGGACTGCGGCTCGGTGGCAAGAGGGATCCGGTTCAGAATGCTGCCTGCCGCCACAGAACAAAATGCAATATTGTATTTTTTGCCAAGTTCAATGTAGCGTTTTCTGACGGGGTCCTCCCTTAGTGGCATGTTATCCGGAGCAGTGCCGACACTTACCTGTATCGCCTCAAGACCGACCCTCGCAGCAAGGGGTATGTAGGAGGGGTCGGCCGACTGCCCCAGGTTCCAGTCGCAGATACCGATACCCGCAGGTTCCTTTTTACTGAATGCATAGAGGACTGATGAAGGGATGTTTGCCAGGATAACCCCTCCCATACTTTTTTGTATAAAAGATCTTCTGTCCATTTCCACTTTCGTTTAGTTTAAGGTAAATATAATATCCAAACCCGGAATAACAATAAAAATCAGCGTGTATCATTTTCCCCGGAATTCTTTGA